>JBJXGU010000407.1:0-5633 GCA_046160245.1 Bacteroidia bacterium | reverse complement strand
TTCCCCTCCTTTTCCTATTTTTCAACCCTCAATCTACCCTATGGCCCACCCCGAAGAAAATTTACAGAAAGAACTCCACAAGGAATTCCAAATTGAAAGGATGATTTGAGAGTTTAAGTAGCTGGCGAACCCAATTCAGCAATATTGAAACAGATAGACCATGTATGATTAACCACTATCCCGCAGCGCTATTGGTCGCCAACCGCTTGTCGAATACGATGCGGGAGATGCCTTCCTTGCCTAGTAGCATTGCTCCGCTGACCGTGTGTCGCTGACCGCATGTCGCAGAAGCTTTAACGGAAGCACAAGCTACGCGAAAGCGATGCAGACATAAAATTTTAATAGTTTTTATTAATTGCTTTATTTTCCAATGACCAATTTTTTTGTGGCCATAAAATGGGCTGAATGAATTTGTACTACATAAATTTCCGCAATAAATTCATCCGTGTATACTTCTATCATTTGCGCATCTGTTGCCACGGTTGAGTAAATTACTTTTCCGGAAATGTCAGCGATGGTTACTTCCACTTTTTCATTTTTACTACCTAAATCGATGGTGAGATGGTTGGTGGCGGGATTGGGAAAAAGATTTATGGTGGAAGCAAAAGAATTTTCACTTATTCCTGTGGTAACTGTTTGACCGGCAAGGATGGGTTGGTTGGGAATAGAATTGTAAGCATAATCCCGTACAATAATAGATGCATAAGTACTTGGCACATCAACACGTAATCTCACCCAACCATAGTGAGTTTGTCCTGATTGTTCTAATCTTAATCCTAAATAATAATCTGATAAACTATCCCAAAGCCCCCAAACCGTATCAAAAGCAAGACCACCACCGTAGAGGCCTTCTTTCAAACTATGTGAACCCAATGTTTGCCAGGATTGTTGTAATAACAGGTTGCTGTCAATTACAGCATTAAATTGTAAAGGAATTGAAACATGATTGGTGTTAACCAACGTATCTTTTACCGCATTGCCATTTAATGGGCTGGCCGTTACATTGCTATATTTATCTAAACCAATTTGGAGAGGAGCAACGCGAAATGCTGTTAAAACGAAATCGGTAATCGCATCATTATTCAGGTCAAGATTATAATTCTTAGTGCAAGAAAGGCCGCTACCTATACAGTTCATTGTTGAATCCGGAATTACATCCGTGTAAACAATTTGCGCATTCGCACTTACAGAAAACAACATAGCTGTAAGGATGAAAGCCAAGCCTAAAGGCTTTGCTCCGCTGAAGCTACAGCGAAAGCGATGCAGGCGCTAAGTTTTTTGAGTAGTTGTTTTTTCATTTTATTTAGTTTCTAATGCTTTTTAAAAAGCTTAATTTATTTAATTACAGAAAAAGTTTTTGTTTCAAAATTTTCTCCACTACTCCATCGTATCATATACATGCCTACTGCAAATCTGCTCACATCAACCCCCCTTTCGATAGGCAGGTTTGTTGTTTGTGCAACATTTACTTTTTCTGAATAAACAATTTGTCCGAAAAGATTTACAATTTGAATCTCTCCTTGTTCACCATTCTCATAGCTATCAGAATGGAATTTAATGGTTACAGTACTTATTGCTGGGTTTGGATAAACAGAAAGTTGTTCTAATGTTTCGACCATGTTTTCATTTGTTATTCTACATGGAACAGTAACGGTTCTTGTTCCGGATGTTTTACTACCGCAACTATTTATGACTTTACATTTATAAACGCCTGCTGTTTTTGCAACATAAGTTTGTGCTGTTGCTCCTGCAATGTTTATATTATTCTTTTTCCATTGATACTGATAGCCTGTTCCGTTAGCGGTGAATGTTACGCTATCCCCATTGCAAAAAGACAACGAACCGCTTTGAGTAAGGTTAACAGTTGGAGTTGCACAACTGGTTTCTCCGGCACGGATAAGTTGGTTAGGAATGGTGTTGTAAGCATAATCTTTTACTGTAAAACTCACCGCATTTGTTACGGCATCTAACCTCGCCCATCCATAATATTTTTGCGAATTCAGATTCAATTGCAAGGGAACATATTTATTTGATGCTCCATTCCAATTCCCCCTGGTTTGCCAAACCCATTGACCATGTGGCGTTTGAAACCATATTCTTGAGATAAGGGATTGATTCGCATTACTTGACCAATAAAAAGAACTGCTGTCAATGAGAGTGTTTAGCGGAAGAGCGCTTGGATAGTGAACGCTGAGGCCATTACCAACTTTATTGGTTCCTAGCGGTGTAATATTGATATATCTATTTGTTTGTCCAACAAATATTGCTGTTGAATATGTAATATTAAAGTCAGTAATTCCATCATTGTTTAAATCAAGTGCATAAACTCCTCCATTGGTGTTGATAGTCACATCCGGATTTACATCCGTGTAAACAATTTGTGCATTTGCACTTGCAGAAAACATCATTGCTGTAACGATGAAAGCGTAAAGCTTTTTTGATAGTTGATTTTTCATTTTATTTTTGTTTTTAATTGTTAAAGTAAAATTATTGTTATTTGAACGGGGCAAAGGTGGAGAGATAAATAAAACAGAGCAATGCCATAAACTGGGTGTTTTGCTGATGCAAGTAGAATAAAACACCATGTTCAAGGGGTTTCAGATGAAATATGAAAAGGTTACATTTGCTGCGTTTTTATTGCAAAATTTTAAAGCCCCCGATTAATTGAAGTTTAAGATATGAAAAAATTTCTCCGTCTTGTTTCCGTTTTATTTTTGTGTACAGTTTTGTTTCATTCTGCTCAGGGGCAGAATCAACAGAAAATGGACTCGCTGCGTAATGTATTGAAAACAGTAAGAGATTACAAGAGCAAAGTAAATTGCCTCAACGACCTTAGCAAGGAGTTCATGTTTTCCGACCCCGATACTGCCCTCCTACTCAGCAACCAAGCACTTGAACTTGCTGAAAAATCAAAATGGAAAAAAGGCATAACCAAGTCTATGGGAAACCTTGGTTATTCTTATTTTCTAAAAGGCACTTTTACCAAGTCGTTAGACTATTTATTTAATGCTTTGAAAATGGCAGAAGAATTAGGAGATAAAAATGAAATTACATCGGACCTCAGCTATATCGGACAGGTCTATTTATACCTGGGCGAATATCCTAAAGCTTTGGACTATTGTTTCAAAGCATTGAAAATGGCAGAAGAAAAAGGTGATAAATACGAAATTGCCAAACAATTCAGCGGCATCGCAAATGTCTATCAAGTGAAAGAAGATTTCCCCAAATCGCTGGAGTATTATTTCAAGGCAATGAAATTGGTTGAAGAACTGGGAGATAAACCATTACTAATGGCTAATTATGGAAATATCGGAACTCTTTATGCCAGACAACAGGACTACACCAATGCGCTGGATTATTTTCTTAGGGCATTGAAAATAGAGAATGAAAAAGGAAATAAAGTTAACATAGCCATACTTCTCGGCAATATCGGCCAACTTTATAACTTAACAGGACAGTATAAAGAGGCAGAAGTTTCAATGAAAAAAGCAATTTCACTTGCCGAAAACAATGGTGCTAAAAATGATTTAAGACAATTTGAACAAATGCTCTCCGAACTTTACGATACCACAGCGCAGTTGGCAGTTGGCAAAGGACAGTTTGCATTGGCAGCAGAGAAATATAAGCTTTCGCTTTTGCACTATATAAAAGCAATGGAGTTAAAGGATACACTCTTTAATCAGGAGAAGAATGATGAAATCACGCGCAAGGAAATGAATTATGAGTTTGATAAAAAAGAAGCCGTAACAAAAGCTGAGAACGAAAAGCAACTGGCAGTGGCCGATGTAGAAATAAAAAAACAAAAACTGATAAGGAATTTTTTCATTGGCGGACTTGCTTTGTTGCTGGTACTTTCCTTTTTTGTTTATAACAATTTCAGGACAGCGAATAAATTGAAGCTGCAAAACATCCGTAACAAAATTGCAAGCGACCTTCACGATGATGTGGGCTCTACGTTGAACAGTATTTCGGTGTATAGCGAAGTGGCCAAACAAAAATCTCCGGCGGTGGTGGATGAACTGGAACAGATTGGAGATGCTTCCAGAAAAATAATAGAGGTAATGAGCGATATTGTCTGGACCATCAATCCAAAGAATGACACCTTTGAAAATATCGTTTCACGCATGGGCACGCTTGCCTATAATTTGCTTAAAGCAAAAAATATTGAGCACACATTTCAGGCAGATGAAAGTTTAAATGAGACAAAACTATCACTGGAAGCGAGAAGAAATTTTTACCTGATTTTTAAAGAAGCGCTCAACAACCTTGTAAAGTATTCCAACGCTACCCATGCATCCATTTCACTCACGAGTGAAAATGGATTGATAAAACTTTCGGTTCGCGATAACGGAATCGGATTTGATGTTGCACAAACTTCAAAAGGAAACGGTTTTCTCAACATGAAAATGCGTGCTGAAGAAATGAAAGCGCAATTGAAAATAGAATCGGAAAAAGGAAAAGGAACTAACGTAGAATTAATTTTAAAAGGATGAAAACAATTAGAGTAATAATATTTGAAGACAATCGAAATTTACGTGAAGGTTTATTTCAACTAATTAATGGAAATCCGGGTTTTGAATGTGCCGGAGCGTTTGCCAACTGCACCGACATTGTAAATGACATCAGGAAAACAAACCCTGATGTTATTCTTATGGATATAGAAATGCCCGGCATATCGGGCATTGAAGCGGTTCTCATTGCGAAAGAAAAATTTCCTGATGTGAAAATTCTGATGGAAACAATTTTTGATGACAACGATAAAATATTTCAGTCCATCTGCAACGGGGCAGAAGGGTATATTCTAAAGAGCACTCCTCCTGTGCAAATGCTTGAAGCGATTAAAGAAATTTATGAAGGCGGTTCGCCAATGACACCAAGCATAGCAAGAAAAGTATTGAAGATGGTAAAACATAATCCATCTACAGAAACTGCCAATGACTTTGACCTTTCAGACAGGGAGAAAGAAGTAGTGAAATATCTTGTTCAGGGTATGAGCTATAAATTGATTGCTGAATCCTGTTTCATCAGTCCCGAAACAGTAAACGGCCATATAAAAAATATTTACAAAAAGCTTCAGGTACATTCCAAATCGGAGGCGGTTGCGAAAGCGATTAAGAAGAACATTGTTTGAAGCCAGTTATTTTTGAGTTTGCCCTTCCTCCCTAGCGAGTACTGTAGAGGAAAAATAAATGCGCAGCCTTCCAAATTTAAAAATAAGCAATGTATGCCGCCTTATGGCCCACCCCGAAAAAAATTTACAGAAAGAACTCCATAAGGAATTCCAAGTTGCCCTGATGTAGAAATCGCTATTCGCGATTACACATCAGGGCTAGTAGATGCGGTGTTTGCCGTCGTGATCATATTAATGGTCATCGAAATTTATATTCCGGAAACGGAGGAGATTAAGAGTGCTGCCGATCTTAACCACGCGCTGTCACACCAACGCCCAACCCTTGCGTAGCCTCACATCTGGATGATGCTTTCAAGATTAGATTTCATTGTTGTTTTATCTTATTGTGTAACTTATACTGCGTCCGCTTCCTTGTTTTTCAATCAATCCTTTATTTATCAACTCCAACAAAATACGTTTTACGGTAGGCGACGGTATCGCCAATTTTTCGGAAATTTCTCCA
>JBJXGU010000406.1:0-7451 GCA_046160245.1 Bacteroidia bacterium | reverse complement strand
TCGCATATTCAAACCGGACATATCGATTCTAAGTTTGGAATTTCGATTCATCAAATGCGTCACGTTTTACGCATTATTGAAAAAGAAAAAATTGTGGTGAACGGTTTACACATGCATACAGGTAGTGATATCCTTGACTCCGGCGTATTTGTGCGCGCTGCCGATCTTCTCTTCGACGCGGCAGTTAGTTTTCCTGATTTAGAATTTTTGGATTTCGGAAGTGGATTTAAGGTAGCATACAAAGAAGATGATGTTACCACCGACGTGGAGGAATTAGGAAAAGTAATTACCGAAAGGTTCCATAGCTTTTGTAAGGAGTATGGAAGAGAATTAGAGTTGTGGTTTGAACCCGGTAAGTTTTTAGTGAGTGAATCTGGAGCATTGCTTGTGAATGTAAATGTCATAAAACAAACGACGGCTACCGTTTTTGCAGGTGTTAACTCCGGACAAAATCATTTGATACGACCGATGTTTTACGACTCTTACCATCACATCATCAACATCAGTAATCCAACTGGAACACCACGCATTTATTCAGTAGTTGGTTACATCTGTGAAACGGATACGTTTGCTGTCGACCGAAAATTGAACGAAGTACGCGAAGGCGATACCCTCGCTATCCTCAACGCCGGTGCGTATGGTTTTACGATGAGTAATAATTACAACTCACGGTTACGCCCTGCCGAAGTTTTAGTTTTAGACGGCAAACCACATCTCATCCGCAAAAGAGAAACGATGGATGATATTACGCGGAATATGGTGGAGATTTAATGGATTTGATAGCGAGGCTTCGCTATGATTCAATTTGAATATTTGAAAATTAGTAATGTCGGAATTTACTTTGCGATCATGCTTCATAAATTACTTGGGTTGAATTTTAAAGAAAAAGATAGAATTAATTTTTACTAAAATTTATCATAAAAAATCATAGCGAAGCCTCACTATCTTAAAAAATCTGCGGCTCATCTCAGTATTATTTGGAATAAAAAATTTATTAGTCTAGTGTTTTTTATAATCCACACCAGAAGTCCATTGCTATGTTCCGACTATTGGCTTTCATAAAGGCTCATGAAGAAGCAACTTATCCTTGCATTACTCTATGTTGTTCTGACTGCAGGGCGCAGCCTCGAGACACCAACTCTTTCTCGCGAAACCAATTTGCAAACTTGCCAATTTACCAACTCACCAACTCACCAATCCACCAATCCACCAATTTCTCAAAGAAAAAGGTTTATTTTGCATTCGATATGAAATACAAACGCATCCTCCTCAAACTATCGGGTGAAGCCCTTATGGGTGATAAACAATATGGCATTGATACTCAGCGATTAGCACAATATGCTGCTGAAATAAAGACCATCGCCGACATGGGCGTTCAAGTAGCTGTTGTGATTGGTGGAGGAAATATTTTCCGTGGACTCCAAGCGGCCGAAGGTGGAATGGACCGAGTTCAAGGAGATTATATGGGAATGTTGGCTACTGTGATTAATTCTATGGCTCTCCAAAGTGCACTGGAAAGTAGTGGTGTCCTAACACGATTACAGTCGGCAATTAAAATGGAAGCTATATGCGAACCATTTATCCGCCGTCGCGCTGTTCGACATTTAGAAAAAGGAAGAGTAGTCATCTTCGGAGCAGGAACCGGAAACCCCTATTTTACAACCGATACAGCAGCATCATTGAGAGCTATTGAAATTGAAGCTGATGTAATTCTTAAAGGAACTAGAGTTGACGGGATTTATACCGCTGATCCTGAAAAAGATAAAACCGCTACGCGCTATACCACTATTACTTTCAGTGAAGCTTATTCAAAGAATTTGAAAGTAATGGACATGACCGCATTCACCTTATGCCAAGAAAATAAATTACCCATTATCGTTTTCGATATGAACAAAGCAGGTAACCTCACCAAAGTGGTAAAAGGCGAAGAAGTTGGAACGTTGGTAACGATTTAAATTCAATTTTTTTAAAAGGAAGAGGATGTGAATGATTTGATTTTTTGACCATATTATAATGTCAATTTTTTCGTTGATAGCTAGAATTAATTAGTAAATAAATAATTTGAAAGCCATGAAAAAATCAATCTTCCTCCTAGTGATTTTATTTGTTTCACATTTTAGTATTGCTCAAGAAAGTATACTTTCTGATAGCACCAAGAAAAAATTATTAAAATATAAACCGAAAATTTCGGGCGTCATTCAGGTACATTACTTAAATGAATTTAATACGAATGGTGATACGATTCGTGATCCCGACGGGTTTAGAATTTTGCGGGCACGACTTATCGCAAAAGGAAAAATAAATGATTTCATTACGTATGAATTAATGATTGATCCCCGTGCTCCAGAGCATGGAGGTGTAATGCGGGATGCCTTTATTGCAATTCATGTTATCAAAAATCAAACGATAAGAGTGGGTCAGCAAAAAACACAATTTGGGTGGGAAAACAGGCAATCTATCACCGAACTATATACCGTAAACAGAGGGGAAATGTCGGATGGTGTAGCAAGAGGAGAAAATTTACGTGATATTGGAATTGGAATTTTGGGCGACATCAAACTCAATAAAAATTTTAGAATTGAAGATGCAATTACATTCACAAATGGCACTAAATCTAATGTAACTGGTCCCTATGATTTTAATTCGAGAAAGGCTGTTTGGGGAAGAATTGGATTGCGATATAAAAAAGATGATTTTATTGTTCGATTAGGTGGATCGTTTGGCTTCGGAGGATTAAGGTACCTATATGAAGATATTTATGACCCTGCAGATGATGTATATGCTAAATTTAAGAGAGTGGGTGCCGATGTTCAAATCGAACAAAAGTATTTTTTCTTCGCCAGTGAATATGCATCAGGTACAGATAGGGTGAGTGATACTTTATTTGAAGAGCCTTTTGGCTATCAGGCGATTATTGCTTTAAAAACAAAATGGAAAATAGGGCCACTTCTGAAATATGATGTTTTTGAAGATGAATGGAAAGTAATAACCTGTGGAGCCTATTATGGAAACCCAAACGACCGATTCCGAATGCTCCTAAATTATGTTTTTAGAGGAAACGTTAAGGATGTTCCTCGTGGACACGATGATAGACTTTATGTACAAATGCAAGTCGTATTTTAATCAAATGAATATAGTTTTTCATAATTCAAACTCTGTTTCAAATAGATTGTATGGGGCCATTGCTAAATCAACAGGAATTTCCTCTAAAAATAGTTAGCAATTGATTATTAGTATTTTAATTCTCAATTAAGCGGCATGATAATTTAGATTTCATGTTATTCTCCTGTGTCTATATCCATCTGGATTTCATCAATTCGCCATTTCAAGACTACTCTTAAAGTAAGTATTACGTCTTTTTTTCGCTGCCTTCAACAGGCTGCCCTCGACAAGCTGCCTTCGACAGGCTCAGGCAGCACAGGCAGCACAATTTCGTGTATTAGCGTATTCGTATAATTCGTATTTTGTATTTTCGTATCGATTCGTTCCCGATAGCTATCGGGATCGTAACCTTCGTAATTAGTAACCATTGTATTCATTAACAAATCAAATTAGCGAATTAGCGTCCCGATAGCTATCGGGATCGTAAGATTCGTAATTCGTACATTCGTAAAAAATTCGTAATTCGTATCCTAAATGAATGACATCAAATCCATCCTCGCTACCATGGAGGATCACATGCAAAAAGCCATTACTCACTTAGAAGTTGAGTTGAATAAAATTAGAGCAGGAAAAGCTTCTCCTGCTATGCTCGACGGTGTAATGGTCGATTATTATGGCGCCATGACTCCATTAAGTCAGGTAGCAAGTATCAACACGCCCGAAGCGCGTACGTTGGTGATTCAACCGTGGGAAAAGAGTTTAATTAAAAACATCGAAAAAGCCATTATCGATTCTAATCTTGGACTGGCTCCATCCAACGATGGAATTATGATCCGTATTTCTGTGCCACCGCAAAGTGAAGATCGTCGTAAAGATCTTGTGAAACGTGCGAAAGCGGAAGGTGAACATGCTAAAGTGGGAATTCGAAATTTGCGTCGTGATGCAAATGATAATATCAAGAAATTGCAAAAAGCGGGATTGCCCGAAGATTTAGCAAAAGACGGCGAAGCAAAATCACAAAAGATAACCGATGATTATATCTCCAAAGTGGATAAGCATCTAGAAGCAAAAGAAAAGGATATTATGACGATCTAAATGAACTTTTAGAAAGAAATAGAACGAGAGTAGAACTAAATCTGCTCTCGTTTGTTTTTTAAATAAGTCTGAAATCATATTCGAGAAAACAGCCCTCCGCGAACTTAGCTTAGCGTCCCGATAGCTATCGGAATTTCGAGAAAATTTAGCGACAAAGCGCAGCCAGATGTCAGAGAGAGAAAGAGTGTGAGAACGAGGAAAAATGCAGAGTGAGCCCCGATAGCTATCGGGAGAGAAAGAATGTGATGATTTAGAAACTTTGCGACTTTAGAGAGATACATAGCGACGATAAAACTTTGCGGCTCTGCGCCTTTGCGAGAAAATTTAGCAACAAAGCGAAGCCTCAGAGCAATAACAGCATCATAAAAGCACTAGAAGTTCGTTTAAATCACATGAATAAAAGGTAATTTTGTATCAATGGAAACTTCAGGGTTGGGAAATAAAATATTGGTGGCAGGTCCGTGCAGTGCAGAGAGTAGAGAGCAAGTGATGCAAACCGCTCAAGCCATAGCTGCTAATTATCCAAAAGCCATTTTTAGAGCTGGCGTTTGGAAACCTCGTACTCGTCCCGGTTCATTTGAAGGAGTTGGAGAAGAGGCTTTGGAGTGGTTGCAAGAAGTGCGCGCTACCACCGGAATGAAGGTGATCACTGAAGCGGCAAGTACCAAGCAATTGGAACTTTGTTTGAAAGCAGGAGTGGATGCCATCTGGATCGGAGCTCGAACTACGGTGAATCCATTTTTAGTGCAGGAACTCGCCGATGCTTTAAAGGGTACATCCATCAACGTTATGGTTAAAAATCCAATCCATCCCGACCTCAGTTTGTGGAGAGGAGCCATCGAACGCATTCAAGAATCAGTAAAGTCTGAGATCATCGCGGTACATCGCGGTTTTCATTCTTTCGAAACATCCGAATTTAGAAACCATCCTCGTTGGCAAGTACATTTTGAAATGAAATCGTATTTCCCCGATTTAAAAATGATTTGCGATATCAGTCATATTGCTGGTGCACGTCCCTTATTGCAGAGTGTAGCACAAGAAGCGTTAGACTTAGGCTACGATGGATGGATGATCGAAACACATATTCATCCTGATGCAGCGTTGAGTGATGCACAACAGCAAATCACCCCTTCCCGACTCCATGAGCTCATACAAAATTTAGAACCTAGATTACCGTCTCCTATTGATGCCATGAGTATTGCGCAGTTGAAAAATTGGAGAGATGAAATTGATCGATTGAATGATGAGATTTTAGTTTTGCTGAAAGAACGCTTGCATTATTCGTCAATGATCGGTGAATTAAAAAAGGAAAAAAACGTTTCTATTTTTCAACCTGAAAGATGGAAAACAATTTTGGATGAAATGAATCGACGTGGAATCGATTTAAATATTAACGATGGATTTATTCGCAATCTTTTTATTCAAATTCATGATGAGTCGGTGCGTATCCAAGCGGAGATAATCAATAGAGAAGAGAGAAAGGTTTTGTAGGAGAATAATTTCTTAATTTGAAATTCTTACTTTTTCCCCTGTCGATTTTTCACATTAGCTTTGTTTTCCCAATAAAAACCATTTCGTTGACGTCAACGAAATGGTATGAATCTATTTCTTTATAGAATTTACAGTCTGCTTTTATTAGTAGTTGACATTTGAGAAAAATTTAAATGAACTACGCTTTAGCATTACCCAAAAAAATTTAAATAATAAAAGGATTCAATTTAAAGAGTTGACTTCTCATTAAATCCTTTTTCGCTTTGCCAATTTTATTTTCCCTTCAGTTTTTTCTTTGGAATATCTTTGTTTGAAGATTTAACTTTTCGTTCTAGTTTTTTAATGTCTTCTTCTATTGGTAAATCCTCAGGAATTATATCACTCTTCCCCAAAAGGGAACGTATATCTTTATTGTTTTTAATGTGTTCTTCAGCAATTTTCTTTTCACCAATAAGGTCATCTTTATTCACATTGAAATTTGTAATTTCTGTTGCAAGTTGTTTTGCTGTAATAGTTATTGTAGGTAAAAAATCAGCTAATGGACGACTTCCAGAAATACCAAGTTTTCGCTTCATATCACTTGTATTATTTCCTCCAAAAAGTGCCCAATCTCCTTTGCTGCGAATATTTGCAAAGCCCTTAATATCCACTCCTCTTTCAAATATATTTCTTGACAACTCCGTTTCCACAGCAGCCAACTTTTCCCTTGCTTGCAAACGCTCATTAAGTTGGATGCGTTCTTCTAATAATTCTTGTTTGCGTGTTTGTATGGCAAAATAACTCTGAGCAAATGCTATTTGCTCTTTCTTTGGGTCACCATTTTGTGCAATAAGATAGCAGGCATACCGAGTAAGCATGATATCACTCTGTTCTCGCACTGCTCCAGAGCCAATAGGAACCATATTGTTGACGTCAACGAAATGGTCTCTAACAGGTTCTTTATTGGTTTTGCAACTATCTTTTGCTTTTTCAATGATATTCAAAAAATTGCGCCAGTCGGAATAGCCAAGTAGTTCTTGTAACTCACGCGCTGTCCAATATTCAATGTCATCTTCAATATAAGCAGATGCTTCAAAGGATTTATTTAATTTTCTGATTTTGTCCTTTTCCATTTTGAAGTTTTTTAAAATAAATTAGTGTAAAGAGTTAAAGAAAAATATTTTTGTTTTTTTAAAAAAAGGATTCAATAGCAAAAGTTAATTAGTCATCGAATCCTTTTTATTAGGGAAATGTAATTTTAGTTACGCAAATCGTTTTGCCACTTCATCCCAGTTGATCACATTCCAAAAGGCAGTCATGTAATCAGGACGACGATTTTGATAGTGGAGGTAATAAGCATGCTCCCAAACATCACATCCGAAAAGTGGGGTTCCTTTAACCTCGGCCTGATCCATCAACGGATTATCTTGATTAGGAGTAGAGCAAATTTCTAATTTTCCCTCACTGTTTTTAATTAACCAAGCCCATCCCGAACCGAAACGTGTAGCACCGGCAGCATTAAACTTCGTTTTAAATTCATCGAAGCTTCCAAAAGCTGTGTTGATCGCATCGTTCAATGCTCCTGTCGGTAAGCCACCACCGTTAGGCTTCATTCCCGACCAAAACAAACTGTGGTTATAATGTCCACCGCCGTTGTTGCGAACAGCCATCGGAAATTTAGAAATGTTTTTGCAGATTTCATCAATGCTCATCTTTTCTCCATCGGTGCCCGCAATGGCAGCATTGAGATTATTAACATAAGCTTGATGGTGCTTACTGTGATG
>JBJXGU010000405.1:0-16347 GCA_046160245.1 Bacteroidia bacterium | reverse complement strand
TATGTTAACTTAGAACCCTGCTCACATGCTGGAAAAACCCCTCCTTGCAGTACTCTTTTGATAGAAAAAAAAATTCCATCCGTTGTGATTGGGTTGAAAGATCCTTTTCCTAAAGTAGATGGATCTGGAATTAGAGCTTTAGAAAATGCAGGAATTAAAGTTACCGTGGGAGTATTGGAAGATGAATGCCGAGAGCTTAACAAACGCTTTCTTTGTGCGCACACCAAGAATAGACCTTATCTCACGTTAAAATGGGCGCAAAGTGCCGATGGGTTTACAGGAAGGATCAATGAACGAATACAAATCAGTAATGAATCTTCTAAAATCCAAACACATAAATGGAGAAGCGAAGCAATGTCTATTATGATTGGCGCTAACACCGCTCTTGTTGACGATCCTTTATTAGATGTTCGATTTTGTAATGGTAAAAACCCAATCAAAGTAATTATCGATCGCTCTGGAATTTTGCAAAATCATTCGCACTTAAAAATTTTGAACTGTGAAGAGCCTACGTATATTTTTACTACTTCCAACCTATCATTAAAAGCACCCAACCAAGTTGTAAAAATTAGTAGCGAAGGATCATTCATGAATCAAGTATTCACTGAACTTATTAATTTGGGAATTACTTCCTGTTTTGTAGAGGGCGGATCGACGCTACATCAACTACTCATTCAAGAAAATTTATGGGATGAGCTATTGGTATTTACTTCGCCAAACGCATTAGGACATGGTATCAAAGCTCCAGAGCTTCCCATCCTTCCATCTACCATTACACCAATTGATGACAATACTTTAACCATCATTAGAAATCGATAAACTATGAATGCGGAAATGATTTTAAATTTAGTGGTGGCGTCTTTACTTTCTGCTATTCTTTATGTTATTTTAAAATATTTTCAAGTTTTCAAAATCAATAATCTCCAAGGACTCACTTTTAATTACATGACAGCGTCAAGCTTTGCCTTTTTTTCTAACTATGAAAAGAATGTTGAATGTTTTAATCACTGCGAATCATTCCTACATTATGGTTTAGGAATTGGACTGCTATTCATTTTTGTATTTTACACGGCGGCATTAACTGCACAACATGCGGGTATCACAGCCACATCCATTGCTGGCAAGATGTCGATGGTTATTCCCATCATTTTTGGAATTTGGTATTTTGGCGATCAACTAACTCCTTTACGAACGATAGGAATTTTTACTGCACTTGCTGCTGTTCTACTCAGTACCATCAAGAAAAGGAAAGTGGCCGAGGAAGCACATCATGGAAAACTAATTCTCTTACTTCCCTTGCTTTTATTTATTGGGAGTGGCATGGTGGATACTACAATTAAACTTTCGGAGCATTTTATCATAACCCCTGAAAATCAAGATTTATTTCTTACTTATTTATTCGGATCAGCAGGAATATTGGGAGGTCTAGGTTCACTTTACAATCGCTTCGCAAAAAGGGTTAAATTCGAATGGAATAATATTTTTGCAGGAGTACTATTAGGAATCGCAAATTATTACTCCTTGGTATTTCTCATTCGGTTTTTAGCAAGTCCGGGCTTAGAAAGCTCCATTGCTTTTGCCATGACCAACGTACTAGTTGTTATCTTTTCCACTTTGTTTGGCATTATATTATTCAAAGAAAAATTGAGTAAGTTGAATGCAGCAGGAATTGCATTAGCCATTACCAGTATCATCATTTTGGCTTATTGATGTTGTTCGACGATCACTATATCACCTTAGAAGAAATCTGCATTGCTGAATTAAAAGATCGCGGAAGTAAATTTATTGGTATCGCTTATCCCATCAAAGAAGAAAAAGATGTGAAGGAAATCCTTCAGAAAATAAAGAAAGAACATTCCCAAGCAAATCATCATTGCTATGCATTCAGACTGGGTCCTGATCCAACCGCCTTTCGATTTAGCGACGATCGAGAACCCTCGGGCTCGGCAGGCAAACCAATTCTAGGTGCGATTCAATCCCATCAATTGAGTGATGTGTTGGTGGTAGTAGTTCGCTATTTTGGTGGAACGCTTTTAGGTGTACCTGGACTCATCAGTGCATATCGCGGAGCGGCGCAGGCAGCATTAGCAAATGCAAAAACCAAAGAAAGAACCATCAACTTCAAATACGAAATTGAATTTCCTTTTGAAATCAGCAACGATGTTTATCAATTTTTACGTAGCTTTCCGACCGAAATAAAATCACAAGAATTTGAAACGCCTTGCAAAATTATTTTCGAACTCCGAAAAAGTACTGCACTACAATTAGAAAATAAAATCAAGGAGCATCCAACCTTAAGTCATTTAGCAACATTAACCCCAATTTAATATGCAATTATTGAGACGTTTATGCAGTATCCAAGCAACATCTGGAAATGAAGCTAAGATTCAGGAACATCTTTTAGATTACATTCATGCAGAAAAGAAAAACTGGAAAGTGCAACCAGAAATTATTCATGGCGATTTATTTCAACATTGCATTATTTTAGTTTTTGGAGAACCTCGTACTGCAGTTTATGCGCATATTGACAATATTGGATTTCAAGTTCGTTATGAAAATCAGTTAGTAAAAATTGGTGGACCGAGAACGGTGAGTGGATACAAATTGGTAGGAAACGATTCGCTAGGAAATATTGAATGCGAATTGAAAGTTGACGAAGAGAACAATGCGCTCTCCTATATTTTCAACCGAGTTATTGATCGTGGAACCCCACTTAGCTTCAAACCCAATTTTAGAGAAGACAGTCAATATGTTCAAAGTTGTTATTTAGATAATCGCCTTGGCATGTACAATGTTCTCAAATTGGCGGAAACTCTTGAAAACGGAGTTATCGTATTTAGTTGTTGGGAAGAGCATGGTGGCGGTTCGGTTCCTTATATTGCAAAATATTTATGGGAACGATTTGAATTGAAGCAGGCGCTCATTAGCGACATTACTTGGGTTACCGAAGGGGTGCATCACGGAAAAGGAGTTGCAGTATCCATTCGTGACTCAGGAATTCCGCGCCGAGTGTATGTCGACAAAATTGCGAGCATCCTTCAACAGCATGAAATTCCTTTTCAGTTAGAAATTGAATCTTCAGGTGGCTCTGATGGGAATGAATTACAAAAGCAACCTTATCCAATTGATTGGTGCTTCGTAGGTGCTCCAGAAGATTTGGTGCATACACCTGATGAGAAAGTGCATAAGTCGGATATTGAATCCATGCTAAAAGCTTATCGAATTTTAATGGATGCGCTTTAAGAAAAATAAGGTTTTAACTTTTCCAACAGTTCATTGGGGGCCTTACAAGGTTTTCCCGACTCCTTATTAATAAAGACTAGTGTTGTTTCTGCTTCATTGCGCTTAAGCCCATCCTCCCCAAAAATTTCATAGGTAAAAGTTATTTTCACCGCCGGAAGCTGAGCGATTTTAGTTTTAATAATCAATAAGTCGTCGTAATAGGCAGGTTTTAAATACCGCACTTTATAATCGAGTACAGGCAATAAATATCCTTCTTCTTCCATTCTGAGATAAGGCATTCCCAAATCACGCAGCGCCTCAACTCGAGCTACTTCAAAATAGGAAGCGTAATTCCCATAATATACATACCCCATTCGATCTGTCTCTGAATATCGAACCCTTACCTTGGTTTCTGAAGTGTACATAACCTTATTTTAAGCGAAGATGCGAATTAATAAATATCATTTCAAATCTCATCTAAAAAAATAGAAATCTTATTACCTTTGTTCAATGCTTAAAAGGAATTTCCTCACCTTTCTCTTTAGTATACTTGTCCTATTTATTTCTTGTAAATCACAGGAAACAAAATACCAAACGAAAACATCGCAGTATACTTTTAAAGGAGACAGTACTCACCACAATGGTTCACCTGCACTTGCGTTCATTGAACCTTATCGAGACAGTCTAAATAAAAACATGAACTTTCCATTGGTGTATGCGACTCAAGCACTCACCAAAGAATTACCTGAAGGAAATTTAGGAAATTACTGTGCAGATGCAAGTTTGCGTCAAGCTATCATCAAATGCAACCAATTAAATTTAGAGCTTCCCGATTTTTGTTTTCTCAATCACGGTGGCTTACGAGCGTCATTGCCACAGGGAATAATTACCATCGGCAATGTTTTTGAGTTGATGCCGTTTGAAAATGAATTAGTCTATTTGAAAGTGAGTAGCGCAACCGTTGATTCCATCTTAAAATGGATTGCGATAAAAGGAGGTGCTCCGATTGCTGGAATAAAATTTCAGATCAACAATAAAAAAGCGGAGGAAGTAAATATTCAAAATCAACCTAAAAAAAGTGAGTTGCACTATAAAATAATTACATCCGATTATTTAGCGAACGGAGGGGATGGGCTTTATTTTTTGAAACAAGAAAAACCAATTTCTTTAGGAATAAAAGTGCGCGATGCCTTTATTCAAGACCTTCAAAATATAGGTAATCGCAAGGACAGTTTATCAGTACAAAAAGATGGAAGACTTATTAAAATTCAATAGAAGAAAATTTCTAGGCAGCTCAATAAAAATTGCTGCAGCAGTAGGAATTTCAGGAATTCCGTTGGATGTTTTTGCCAGCAGAGATCTTCAACTACTTACCGTATTGCACACCAATGACACACATAGTCGGATCGATCCTTTTCCTGCAAATGATCCGAAATTTGCAGGCATGGGTGGCATTGGAGAGCGATTGAAAGTAATAGAAAAAATTAGAAGCGAACAACAGCATGTCCTTCTTTTAGACAGTGGAGATTTTTTTCAAGGAACTCCGTACTTCAATATTTTTGGTGGAGAAATAGAATTAAAATCTATGAGCGCGTTGCGGTATGATGCGAGCACATTAGGCAATCACGACTTCGACAATGGTGATGAAGGGTTATCGAAACAACTTATTCATGCCAACTTCCCTATCCTCAATTCCAACTATGATTTAAGTGATTCTGTGTTGAACGGAAAAATTAAAAACTACAAAATATTCCAAAAAGGAGAAATTAAAGTTGGAGTGTTTGGAATTGGTATCGAATTAAAAGGTTTAGTGGATGACCGACTTGTGAAAAATATTTACTACCTTAACCCCGTTCAAAGTGCCAATCGCACTGCGGAACACCTAAAGAAAGAGATGAAATGTGATTTAGTAATTTGTCTTTCACATTTAGGATTAAAATATGAAGATTCCAAAATTTCAGACCTGAAATTGGCAGAACAAAGTGCTCATATTGATTTAATCCTTGGTGGTCACACTCATACCTTTTTAGATGAACCCTTAATAGTAAAAAATTCAATACAAAAAAACATGTTAATAGCACAAGTTGGGTGGGGAGGAATCAAACTGGGAAGGATTGATTTTCTCTTTGAAAAAAGAACACAGAAAATCAGGCACTCCGCCTCTACAGTAAAAATTTCTACAAAGTCAAGCTAAATAAATTTTTTTTTAAAATGTTTTTAAACAATATTTGCCGAATAGTAGAGAACTAAAACTTTTATTCACCAATTCGATCACGAATTCCAAATGCCTAAAGCAGGTATGCAAAAAGAAAAAGATTCAGTATCCAAGGAAAAAACAAGCGAACAAGTTTGGGAAAATTGTTTGAAGCTTATCCGTGACAACGTCAACCCTCAAAATTTTAAGACCTGGTTTGAGCCCATCAGAGCTGTTAAGTTGGATGCAAGTACATTAACCATTGAAGTACCAAGTCAGTTCGTTTACGAATGGCTTGAAGAGCATTATATTGGCTTGCTACGTAAGACCATCAAAAGAGAATTAGGAACAGAAGGTCGTTTAGAGTACTCTATATTAATGGAGAACGCGACTCAAACTACTAAAGCTTATACCGTCAAGTTACCCGCAAAAGGGAACAATGGCTTGAAGAATCCATCGGTTGCTATGCCTCAGCAAATTAGTGGTGGAATTCGAAATCCTTTCATTATTCCAGGATTAAAAAAGATTGATATTGATCCTCAGTTAAATTCTAATTATTCATTTGATAATTTAGTAGAAGGTGATTGTAACCGACTTGCTCGTTCTGCTGGATATGCAGTTGCACAAAAGCCAGGCGGTACATCTTTTAACCCGCTTTTGATTTATGGGAATGTGGGTCTTGGTAAAACCCATCTCGCTCATTCAATTGGAATAGAAATCAAAAACAATTTTCCTGAGAAAACAGTTCTTTACGTTCCCAGTGAGAAATTCATGCTTCAATTCGTTGATTCTGTAAGAAACAATAGTCAGAATGACTTCGTGCATTTTTATCAAATGATGGATGTTTTGATTATTGATGACATTCAATTTTTTGCTGGTAAAGAGAAAACTCAAGATGTATTCTTCCATATTTTCAACCATTTACATCAAAGCAACAAACAAATTATTTTAACTTGTGATAAAGCGCCTGTTGACTTACAAGGCATGGAGCAACGCTTATTATCAAGATTTAAATGGGGTTTAGCTGCCGATTTACAAGTTCCAGATTTAGAGACGCGAATTGCAATTCTAAAGAAGAAAATGTATGTAGATGGTATTGAACTACCGAATGAAATCAGCGAGTATATCGCATTGAGCATCACGAATAATATACGTGAGCTAGAAGGTGCTTTAATTTCAATTATTGCTCAATCTTCACTCAATAAAAAACCAATCACTTTAGAGCTTGCCAAACAAATGATTGACAAGTTTGTGAAGAACACTGTACATGAAATCTCCATTGATTATATTCAAAAAATTGTTTGTGATTATTTTGAATTAGCACTAGAGGTTTTAAAATCTAAAACTCGTAAAAGAGAGGTCGTTCAGGCCCGTCAATTAGCGATGTACTTTAGTAAGCAGTTTACAAAGTCATCACTATCCAATATTGGAATGCATTGTGGTGGAAAAGACCATGCTACGGTTCTACATGCTTGCCGCACCGTTAATAACCTAATGGATACGGATAAAAAATTCAAAGCTCAAGTTGTTGACTTGCAGAAGCGAATCAATCTATCTCGTTAAAAGGATTAAAAAATAAATAAGAAGTCTCGGTCGTTGATCGAGACTTCTTTGCTTAAAACAAATAGAGAATGAAAATATTGATGGTTTGCTTAGGCAATATATGCCGATCGCCATTAGCAGAGGGTATTCTAAGGAATCATTTGGAATTGTTGCATCTACCCCACTCTATTGACTCCGCTGGAACTATTAACTTCCATTCAGGATCTGCGCCTGACCCCAGAGCCATTCAAGTTGCTGCTGATAATGGTATTGACATAAGCCGTTTAGCTGCCCGACAAGTGAGCAAACTGGATTTTGAGAAATTCGATTTCATTTTTGCTATGGACCGCAACAACTATAAAGATCTCATTTCTTTATCATCTAGAGAGCAACATAAGCGTATTCATTTATACTTAGATTATGCAGGATTTGGACAGAAGGATGTGCCTGATCCTTACTATGGTAATATGAAGCATTTTGAGGAAGTATTTGAGCTGTTGGACAAGGCATCTCACCAAGTATCTGCTAAACTATTGAAGAATAAGAGTCTATAAGGAGTCTATTCCGAGAAAAACGCTTTTTATCGAATAAAAAATCTATTATCTTTGCCGTTCCGAAAAAATTAAATTCTTCCAAGGAAATGTCTGCAGACAAAAAACAAGGCTTTGAGATCGCCGAAAGTATCGACAAGGTTGAACATTATGTTCACGATAATAAAAAGAGTCTAAGTATTATAGGCGGTACCATCGTACTCGTTGTACTAGCTTACTTTGGTTACAATCAATTTATCGTAAAACCACAAGAAGAAGAAGCTCGTGAAAACATGTTTATTGCTGAGCAATATTTTGGACAAGACAGTATCAATCTTGCTATAGCTGGAGACGGTTCATATCCTGGATTTGAAGAGATCGTAGAGAATTATGGTTCTTCTCCTTCTGGAAACTTAGCGAACTATTATTTAGGGATGAGCTATCTGAAAAAAGGGGAATATGAGAAAGCCATTGAAGCATTAAAAAATTATGATGCTGAAGATGATATCACCGGTGCTTTAGCTTTAGGTGCTATTGGTGGTGCATATATGGAATTAGGAAATTTAGATGAGTCCATCAGCTTCTATAAGAAGGCAGCCGACTGGGACGAAAACAATTTCACTTGCCCTATTTTCATGAAAAAGACTGCCTTTGCTTATGAGCAAAAGAAAGATTACGCTGCTGCTTTAGACCTCTACAATCAAATTAAAAAAGATTTTCCAATGAGCACAGAAGCTAGAGATATTGAAAAATATATTGGTCGTGCAGAATCGGCTTTAGGAACTAGCAAATAATTCATGTCATCAGCACATCAATCATTATCTAAGCTTCCCCAAAATTTACCCAATGCCGAACCTTATCAGTTCGGCATTGTTGTTTCCGAATGGAACGAAGAAATTACGGGCGCTTTACTCAAAGGTACTATGGAGGCATTAACACTTGCCGGAACAAAAGCAGAAAATATAAATATTAAATATGTTCCGGGAAGTTTTGAGTTAACTGCGGGTGCATCCCTTTTATTACAAAATAAAAAAACAGATGTAATTATATGTTTAGGCTGTGTTATTCAAGGTGAGACACGCCACTTTGATTTTATTTGTGATGCCGTTGCCAACGGAATTACTCAACTCAGTATTCAATACAACAAACCTGTAATTTTTGGTGTTCTCACCCCGAACACGATGCAACAAGCAATCGATCGAGCTGGAGGAAAATATGGAAACAAAGGTTTTGAGGCTGGAGTTACCGCTATAAAAATGGCACACTTATTTAGTGGTCAATAGTCGAGTATCCGCCTGGTTTTCAAAAACGAATTTCGTGATTACTTCATAAAGGTCCTTGGATGTAAAGGGTTTTCCGATATGCGCATTCATCCCAACAAACAAACTTTTATCAATGTCTTCCTTAAATACGTTGGCGGAAACACCAATTACTGGCACTTCTATATTTAATTTTTGTCGGATAATGATGGTGGCTTGATGTCCATCCATCACAGGCATTTGAATATCCATCAATACCGCATCAAATTTTTCAACTTGAAGCGTCTCAACGGCTAATTTTCCATTCTCAACAATTACCACTTCACAGTTCATCGCATCCAATACCTTCTTTATTAGAATTTGGTTGATTTGATTGTCTTCCGCAACCAAGATTCGCAATCGTTTCTCAAACACAAACGACTCTACTTTTTTTAGCGTTGGCAATGACAAAGTACCAGTACCACGTTTCACTTTAATCACAAACCAAAAATCAGATCCCGGACAATTAAAGGAAGCTAAAGTACCTGGACTTTCAATACCAGCATCACCACCCATCAATTTAGCCAATTGAGAAGTAATCGCCAATCCTAATCCTGTTCCGCCATAATGACGTGTTGTGGAACTATCGGCCTGAGTGAACACTTCAAAAATACTACTTTGCTTTTCTAAGGGTACACCTACTCCCGAATCTGAAATTATAAATTTCAATTTCATTTCATTTCCATCCGGTATACTCATGTCGTCCACTGCAACTGCTACTACAATCGATCCTGATTTAGTAAACTTAATTGCATTTGAAATGAAATTAATAATTACTTGTCGAGTTCGATGAGGATCTCCAATGATAAACTCCGGGATTTCAGCAGAGCAAAGAACATTCAATAGCAAACCTTTTTCTCTTGCTTGCAATAAATAAGGACCAATTGCTTCATCCAACATCTCTCGCAAAGAATATGACGTTTCTTCAATCACCAATTTGCCTACTTCGATCTTATTGAAATCCAAAATATCATTTAAGATCACCAATAAATTATCGCTTGATTTTCGAATATGATTTAAATATTCAAAATGAACTCCTTCAGCATCTTTCAATAGAATATCTGTAAAGCCAATAATTCCATTTAAAGGTGTTCGAATTTCGTGACTCATATTAGCGAGAAATGCACTCTTTGAGTGATTAGCCATTTCGGCATGTTCCTTCGCTTCTTTCAGCCCAATTTCAATTTTCTTTTGAGTTGTAGTATCTAACAAGGTACCCGCCACCAATAATAAATCTCTATGAGTTCCAAACATAGGAACCGTTCTTGCTTGCAAATATCTTATTTCACCTTTTCGCTTAACAATTCTAAAAGCCAAATCATCTTCTTGGCCAAACACCATGACTTGGCGCAACCCATTAAAAACTGCTCTTAGATCATCTTTATGAACACTTTTCAAAAACTTCCGTAAACTAAATTCAGAAGTTTCAAGTTGCTCATCAAAAAACAAATTCGATAGGTATTCTGAACAGGTAAAACGCTTTTCTTCTTTACGATATTCCCAACTTCCAAGTCCTGCTATTCGTTGGGCTTCTTTCAGCTGAAACTCATTTCTATTCAATGAAGAATTAATCTCCATTAAAGTTAAATTGATGCCTTCAATTTCAACATTTTTTGATTCAATTTCATCATTCTTTAAACGCACTTCTTTAAACTTCTTCATCAGTTCGCGATTCACTCGACGTTTATCGCGATAAGCTTTATAAATGATGGCTCCTAAAATCAAACTAAAAGAAAGAGACAAAACCAAACCGTTTCTCATACTGATTAATCGAGAATTGTAATAAACCATATTGTCATGATTTATTTCCAGATTACCCTGTGCGTATTCTTTAGATTTTTTATCCAAATTTGAAAAAATATCGCTTTGATGAAATACAGCATTTGAATTTGCCAATTGCGATTTATAATCAGAAAAAGTATCTATGTAAGCTAATGCAGTTGAAAACTCACCATTAGATCGATACAATTCAGCCAATTGTTTGACCGATGATTTCGAAAGGGAAATATTGTTAGAATTTTTTGAATTTTCCAATGCTCTTAACTGATAAAAAATAGCTGATTTAACATCGTTTTGACGATATTTTATTCTTCCTAAAAGTTGATCGATCCATATTCCTACAACAACACATTCCTTGGATTTATTTTTCTGGATTTCCAGCAAAATATTTTCCGATACTTGATATTCGCCCTTCTTATAGTGTACAAGAGCAATATCCACAGCACCCTCCATTTCTCCAATTTCATTTCCTATTTTTTTCTCGATGGCGGACGATGTTTCTAAATAATACAAAGCAGAATCAAAATCGTTGAGTTCTAATTTTACTTTGCCAATATTTCCCAACTCACGGGCAATGCCTTTTTGATTATCTATTCGTTGATCAATTAATAATGCCTTATTAAAAAAATAATTTGCATGTTTAAGATCATTCAATTCAAAATACACCATTCCAATATTGTTGATGGCTAATGAAAGCCCACGCATTGAAACTAGATCGTTATTGCTAACTTTTCTTTTTACAACTTTAGAATATTCATTAAGAGCATTTTTATATTGCCCTTGCGCTAAATAGCAACTACCAATATGATTCATGCAATACACTTGTCCAAAAGAATAATTCAAGCTATCCGAAATTCGTAACCCTTCGTTTGCGTATTCTAAAGCTTTATGGATGTCCTTAAATCTCTCAACAAAACTCAACTTTTCTAAAATTCGAACTCTGATAGTGTCTTTGGTTGGATGATGATTAAGCTCAATGGTGAGTGAATCAAGCTTTCCCTCACCATAAACAGGAGATAAATTCACTAACGAAGCAATGCAAAAAATGGCAATCACTTGCTTTACAATCAATATTTTACGTACAATTTGTTTTGGACAAAATTTTCGCATAGTACATTAATACGCTTTTCCACATAAAAATGTTTCTAATTTTAGCCAATACCTTACTCATATTTTCTACATTTATATCTTCTTAAACCGACTAAATAATGTTGCTAAAAACTAAAATTCAACTCTCTGTTCTATTATTAGCACTTCTACCAATTTTAACTTTTGGACAAACGGCTAAACCAGCTTATAATTCAAAGCCCAAAGTGCCAAGTTTGAAAACGTGTCATGTACCTAGTGATTCATCTGCTTCTGCAAAAATTACCTTAGCAGATGCACAGTTTTGGGCTGACAGCTTACCTCTTACTGTAATCTGTAATGATGGCAGACCCTATACCTTGAGTCAATTTATTTTCACAACGATTTTAATGAATCCTCTACAAACAAAAGAATATGGATTAGCAAATAATGGCATTCCCATTCTTGCAAAAAAAGCAATCAATCAAATGAAAGCAGGAGACACTATTTTTCTTAAAGAAGTAACTGGAAAAGATCTCGACGGAGTTGAAATGAAATTGCCCAACATCGTTTTTGTAATCAGGGAATAAAAACTCTTGGTTATGCTTTCCACGTAGCGAAAGCCGTTGGCGTTTCTTGTAATCGAACTTCTTCTAGATAAATGTTGCTAGGAGTACTTCTTTTCAATTTTTCAGTAATATCCAATAGCATATTTTCACATGTGGGTGTGTATTGGGTTAGATAAATTCGTTCATGATCAGGAAAATCAAGCTTTGCCATGGCACTCACTTCGTGCAAGATTAGTGCATGATCAAAAAGATTCAATACGGAGTCATGAATCCATTTCTTTAAATCCGTAAAATCGATGATCATTCCATTATACGGATGATTCAATTCGTCTTTAACTTCTCCTGAAACCGTAACATACAAATGATAAGTATGCCCATGAATGTGCTTACATTTTCCAGGATAATTTTCTAAAACATGAGCCGCATCAAAGGTAAATAATTTAGTAAGTGAAATCTTTCCCATTCAAGCTACCTATAAAATTAAATTACTCCTTGTTCAACCATTTCATTTTGCAATGGCTCAAAGTGTGCTGTGAAATGCCTTAGGAATTTTGTCTCCTTTGTGATTTTATATCCACGTACCTTATCTTTATTCTTTACCAAATATTCAAATACTTCAATTACATAATCGAGATGACTTTGTGTATACACTCGACGAGGTAAAGCTAATCTCACCAATTCACGAGCAGCAGGAATTAGTTTTCCAAATTCATCATATTTTCCAAACATGACCGAGCCCACTTCCACCGATCGCACTCCACCTACCCGATACATCTCACCTACTAAAGCCTGACCCGGATACTCATCCAACGGAATATGCGGATACATCTTCGCTGCATCAATATAAACTGCATGTCCACCAACAGGTAAAATTACTGGAACTCCCAATTTATCTAAATGCTCTCCCAAATAGGTTGTGCTTATAATTCGATAGTGCAAATAATCCGGATGAAAAACTTCAACCAATCCCACAGCAAGTGCTTCCATATCTCTTCCTGACAGACCTCCATAAGTAGTGAATCCTTCCGTGATAATCAGCAAATTTTTACAAGCATCCGCTAACTCTTGATTTCTCAAAGCGAGAAATCCGCCCATATTCACCATTCCATCTTTCTTAGCGCTCATCACAAAACCATCTGCCAAAGTGCAGAGTTCAATAGCAATATCCCGATAAGAATAATCACGATAAGCAGGTTCGTAATGCTTCACGAAGTAAGAATTTTCTGCAATTCTACAACCATCCATAATCAATAAAATCTGATTGGATTTACAAATTTCACTAACCTCTTTCGCATTTTTCATAGAGACGGGTTGCCCACCCCCACTGTTATTGGTCACGGTCAAAATGACTGCGGCAATATTCTCTGCACCTTTTAATTTGATCAGTTCCTTCAGTAGAACTACATCAAGATCTCCTCTAAAATGGGCATTGCTATTTTCAATTTTTACAGGAATGTCGATGGCTTCCGCTCCAGAAAATTCAATATTAGCACGAGTGGTATCAAAATGAGTATTACTTATAAAGGTTTTACCTTTTCTTCCGATAGTTCCATATAAAATTCGCTCGGCTGCTCGACCTTGGTGTGTAGGTAAAACATAAGGCATCCCTGTTAAATCACGAATTGATTTCTCCAGTTTAAACCAGCTCGACGCACCAGCATAGGATTCGTCGCCCAACATCATTCCACTCCATTGCGTATTGCTCATTGCAGAAGTACCGCTATCGGTCAACAAATCAATAATCACTTGATCTGAAGAAAGTAAAAAAGTATTATAATGTGCGTCCTTTAAATACTGAACTCGCATTTCTTCGGTACTCATTAAGATGGGCTCCACCATTTTTATTTTAAATGGTTCAATAATCGTTTTAAATTTCATATCGAATTGATTTTTGCTTTCTGAAGTTGATGAAATAAATCACCTAATTTGAAATCGTAACAAAAGAATGAAAATTACGATTTAATACCGCTGATGAATCCCTCCTCTTCGGCTGACAAATCTCAGTTTCTACTAATTTTCAAGTTGACGAAGGCGATCAGAAAGAGAAAACATAGCATAAATCAAAATACTCAACCACAATCCGGGGAAAACAATCATCCACCATGCATCAAAATTATTTTTCCCTTCGGCAATTAATCCACCTAAAGTTTTAACCGTTGCGGGCAAACCAAACCCTAGAAAACTAAGTCCGGCTTCAATGGAAATATTTCCAGCAAAAGTATACAGCATATACACTAAGACAGTAGGCCAAATATTCGGCAATACTTGAGTTAAAATAAGTCGAGCTCCTCTAATTCCCGACATCACAGCAGCATCCATATACGTCATCGACTTTATAATTTGTAATTCTGCTCTTACAATCCTGGCTAAATCTATCCAAGCAGAAATTGCCAATAAAAGAATAATTGACATCATCGAAGCCGATAGCAATTGAATAAATGCCAATATCAAAATAATTCGAGGTATGGCACTAAACAATTCTGTAATTCGTAGGAATATTGCGTCAATAGGTAATGATATTTTATAACTAGAGAATGAAGTTAACAACCATTTCTCCTTGACTTTAAAAAGTAGAATAAAAAACATCAAAGAAACCATCCATCCCCACCATCTATCCCCATTACTTTCTACATTCAATAATAGATGACACCAATAAAAACCAAGAAGTATGATTAGGATGAATCTAACTGCTGGTACTTTCAAGGGGCCAGGACCAAACCATCCGGCTAAAAAACCAAGAAACAGTGCTAAAACACTAGCAAGAATTGTAGCTAATGCAGAGATAAACAAAGACAATCTGGTACCATAAAGAATATCGGCCAACAAATCACTACCCAGCAAATTTGTTCCCATCCAATGTCGATTTGTCCAAGAAATATCAATTCTTTCGCCTTTACTGTTTTGAGTAAATTGTTGATCAAAGGGTCCTCTGAAACTCATATTGAAAGGATCGCTTTTTCCAGAAGCATAGGCAAGTGGCGCATGAATTTCAAAAACATCATCCGTCGCAATCTCTCTAAAATTATATTGTTGGTCTTCATTTAAAAAAGGAAAAGACCATTCACCTTCATGAATTCTCAATAAAGGCAAATCATTAGAGAGGACAGGAGCCAATAAACTAATCAGCATATAAAATACGATCACTTTCACCGACCAGTGATTCCATTTCCTTCGATAATTCATCTCACCCATTTTTCTTCAAATTAGAATAACGAATAAGAGGATTCACTTGTGATGTAAAAAAATCAGTTAATGCAAATGAGATCATAGTTGCTAAACCTGAAATAAACAATACGCCGCTAATCACCGGAAAATCCTTTTGATCGCAAGCCTGTAGCATCAAGGATCCGAGTCCAGGCATCGAAAAAAGAAAATCGACTATGATACTGCCACCCAGCAGCAATGGAAAAACACTCATTCCAGAAACTATTACGGGCACTAAAACATTCTTCATGCAATAGAAAAAAATTATTTTTCGCTCAGAAGATCCAACTGCTCGCAATGTCAACACATATGGTTTTTGCAATTCATCCTTCAACAACTCAAAAACTAATTGCGACAAATAAATCACAGAACTATATCCAATAACAATCAGAGGAATGACAAAATATTTCCATTGAGAAGCCAGCGAAAAAAACCAAACCCAATATCCCTTATGCGTTTCCAATACCGGTGAAGCTGAAGGGAGCCAATTCAACATTCGTGGATTCGCAAAAAATAAAAGCAATGCTGTAGCCATCCAAAAAGTAGGGATGGAATAAGCAAAAATCAACAGTGGTTTTTGAATTTTAGCATACCATTTTCGCTGATAAAATGTCAACCATCCACCCAATATCAGTCCTATAGGAAATGTAATCACCAACACAAAAACAGATAGAGAAAAGGTCAACAGAAATGGATACTTCAACATCTCAAAAACGTCACTGCCCCGAGTCCATGACTTCCCAAAATCACCTTTCAGCATTCCCTTACTCACCAATCCACTTCCATCGGACCTACCTCCAAAACACCATAAGTGAAATTGATTTTCTGCATTCCATCTAATGGATGGAATCCATCTTTTCCAAAATTGATTTTCATGACTTTCTTTTAACTTAGATAACTTGATGAGAACATTCTTTTCTAATCCTGATTCAACATTTTTCGTC
>JBJXGU010000404.1:0-2702 GCA_046160245.1 Bacteroidia bacterium | reverse complement strand
CCGCATCAGGCGCTTTTTCTCTTTGCTTCAAAAAAGAAAAATTATCAGAAGTTTCTCGCTTCACTAAACTCAAGTGTGAAGTATCAATCACAAGTTCTCTAAATCCAACTTTAAGTCGAAGTAACTTAGCCACATTAATTCTTGCATACACATTCTTTACCGCAAACAAGGTATCACCGTTTGCAGGCACTAAAGACACATCACTAAAATAAATATCACGGATGCCCGTAAATCCAGCATCTTTAATTTTTAAATCAACATCAAATTTTTCTTTAAACTTCTCTTTTGCTTTACGAACAACAAAATCAAGAATGGGTTGGCGCAACAAAAGCATAGTTGCAATCAGTAACAAAACTGAAATGATAAGAATGAAAATCCATGACTTTGACTTGCCCACTATAATTTCGCTTTTCGAGATAGATATTTCACGAAAATACTAAAGCTATAGAACATACAGTCTGATAAGAAATCAAAATTTAAGGAATGAATAAAAAAAAGGCTCCTTTCGAGAAAGAAGCCTTTTTAAAATTTTATTTTAACTCTTAGTTTACAGCAATTTTCACCAAGTCAACCATTCCGTATCCTTGCTCACTCAATGCACCCACACCTGATTCCCATATGAATTTTTGTACATCAGGATGAGCATGTAAAGTGAAAGGTAATAAGTAACCCATCATCGTGCTTCCATCGGCAGCGCGATAGTAACGAGCGAATTTCTTACCTGTTTCATTCAATTTCTGAACATACTCATGATCAGGTTGTGCATCAAACTCAGCGAAATTATTTAGATCGCTTTCAGAGAATCCAGCACGCTCCATACGATCTAATGTTTGCTCGTAAAGAATATCTGAAAATTCTTGTGAAGTTGGATCAATCGTGATTTGACTTTTTTCTGGATCTTTTGCAGGATCTACTAAAATCATTGGACTGATACACAGATAACGCATCTTCGTATTGAATTCTGGATCCGTGATCATCTCGTGACTTCTCGGCATCAAGTTCATTTTTCCAACAGCCAAATAAGGCATTTCGAAAATTTTAGAAACTAATTGCTCTAATTGTTGTCCGTCTCTAGCAGACAAAACTAACGTCACTTTAGAACTTAAGAAACGCATAAATCCGTTTTGGATTTTTGAAGTGCCTTTCAAACTTGAAAAATTGAAAAGATTACGATCACCTCCAAAAGATTCAATTTGTTGGTAAAGGCTCTCTGCAATTAATGTTTGGTGATGCAAAGGAATTGTGTTCGCCGACATTTGGTCGCGCAAGAATGAGATTTTTACACGCATTTTTTAAAGTTTTTAGATTTTTTTTGAAAAAGCAGAATGCGATCACCATGCCAACATAATTTATTTTGTGTATTCACCTAATTATCAATCAATAAAGTTTTATTAGGGATGAGTTAGGGATGGGGAAAAAGACCTAATTTTTCCAATATTAAGACATCATTTTCCAATATTGGGACATGAAATCCCGAAATAACACGCTTTATTTATTGGATTTACCACTGGCATTATAAAGGATTTCTTTCTCCTCTTTACTCAAACTATCAAAGCCTGACTTATTAATTTTATCGAGCACTTTGTCGATGGCCTCTTGTCGAGAAATGGCTTCTTCTACAAAAACCGCATCGGGAATGGGTTTACCAGATCGAACTACCGTCATCTTTGATTTACGACGATTTCCTTTTTTGAATAAATTACTTAACCAACCTGTAATATCATTTCCTTTTTTCAATTGCTTAATCATGATGTAACCAAACAGTGCACCACCGAGATGTGCAATTTGTCCGCCTGCATTACCAAGTGGAATGGAAATAAAATAAATCAAAATTGAAACGAGTGCTACATACTTCAATTTCACAGGACCAATGAGAATCAACTGCACGGTATAATCAGGAAGTAAAGTAGCAATCCCTACCATCACCGCAATCACACCTGCAGAAGCACCCATGAGATGACTATGATTTACTTGCTGTGAAAATGCAGGCGAAATATTAAACATAATGAGGTAGGCAAGTCCGCCCGTGATGGCTCCAAGTACATACGTTGTCCATAGCTTTTCATTTCCCAAATACTCTGCGAAGAGTGAACCTGTCCAATAAAGAATCAGCATATTAAAAAGAATATGCATAAAGTCGACATGCAAAAACATATACGTCACCAACGACCAAGGTTGAAAGATCAATTGACTAAAACTAGCCGGCATACTTAATTTCTCCACTAGAAAATCGAAGATTACAAAATCAGAACCCAGAATAAATAAAAAAGTACGTAAGATCATCAACACTAAAAACAGTCCGATATTAATTGCCAACAACCGATACAAACTGGTTGCTGCGCCAAACTTCGATTTGATATTTTCTAAATTACTATTCATCTAATTATTCAATAATCACCATAATTCTTAAAACGATTCTTACCCCAATGGCGAATCAAAAAATATCCGAATAACATTCCACCCAAATGTGCAAAATGTGCTACATTATCTCCCGGATTATTCTGAATTCCGCCATACAATTCAAATAAACCATAGAGCAATACAAACCACTTTGCTTTTATTGGAAAAGCAAAATAGATATAAAGCACTGTGTTCGGAAATAACATTCCAAAGGCAAGGAGTACTCCGAAAACTGCACCAGAAGCTCCTACCGTCGGAATATCTGCTTTACGTGATACCAACTCTTGTGCAAACGACTTCGC
>JBJXGU010000403.1:0-5837 GCA_046160245.1 Bacteroidia bacterium | reverse complement strand
ATTTATGTCATTAAAACTTCCTCCAATATATATTTTCCCGTTATAAACATGTAATAACTCCAAATCCCCAGTGCTCGGAACACTAATTGGTCTCCACAAAGTATCAATTTGCAAGGTTGTTTTGTCTACTCGACAAACTTGGTGGATTGTATTTCCGCCAACACTGTTCTGAAAACTTTCATCAGCGTAATAGAAATAATTTCCTAAGAAAGCTAATCCAAAACTACCACTTGGGGGAAAGCCTTGAAAAGACCATCTCCAATTGGAGTCAACTTGTAAAGCATTTAAGTCAATTCTAGAAATACCTACATAAATAGAGACTCCGTTAGCATCAAATCCGATAGCATAGTAATAAACGAAACCATCATTAACTACAATTGAGCGCGTAATAATACTTTCATTTAAATAATTTATAGGCATTAAGTTTAAAGTATTAATATCAAAAACTGAAATCCTTTTTGCCGGTACTCCTGCAATGGTATCATATATCCCGCAAACAATTAATTTATTGTCTGAAATACGTATATTTTCAATATATCGATTGGGAGAAGGATTCCAAGATAAAACACTTCCCGTGTTGGCATCAATTGCACAAAGGTGTCTTCTCTCAAAACCTCCAATGGAATCAAAATCACCGCCAATAAAAACAACATTACCAACTCTTTTAATTGAATACACTTCTCCATTTGGCGTTGGCATATTAGTCAACTTCACCTGCGACATTAAACTTGAAGTACTGAATATCATCAGCAAAAAAATGAGGCGTATAAAACTCCTTGGACTATTATTAAAACTTAAATTTAATATTCCAGTTTTTGCATTTTTCATAATTTACAAATTAGCTAAAAACGAAATTAACAAAGAACAGTAGAGAAAACCAAATTATATTGAAATGCTCCTTTATCATTACCTAGAACGTCCTCATTCAAGACTAAAGTTAATTCCTTTACGTTCTTAATACCTCCACTAATCAACTGACTTTAAGAGTAAAAGGTCATTAAATTAGGAGAGGCCTTATAAATCCACTAATTTTACGTGTATGAAATTACCGCTTCTATCATTTCTCTTTCTGCTTCTTTACTCCTCACTGTGCAATGCTCAGCGCCTCGCTCCTTTCGGTTCAGAAACCAATAAACGTGAATATGGCGAGCGGATTAACAGAAGCCCCTACGATGCATCTGTTAGTTATTTTGAATGTATAGATTCCGTGAACTCGTTTGTTGTAAAGGAAAATGAAAAAGCATTTTATACACTTTACTTTTTTATTGATGACACTTTAACTGAATTAGGAATTCGTGTTTTGTCACCTTTGCCTGAATTAACCAGTCCAAACAAAGGACATTTCGCCACAGAAAATTTTTATACTTCTAAAAATAAAAGCAAGGGATTTAATTCATTCTTGTCGATCAGCAAAGCAGATGGTCTCGAAAAAAGAAATGAGCTTTTAAATTATAAGGCAGAACCCACTTGGAAATTAATGGGTGAAAACGATGATTCGAAAGAAATGGAAAATCAAGAAAATTCGTTGATTCGATTGATAAATGGGAAAAATAATGTTTTCTTATGGCCCGGACTTTATCGTATTCAAATTTCGACCTCAGAAAAAAAAGAGTTGATTGGAAGTTTTTTATTGCAGACAGGAACGATTCCTGCTGCACAGCTTTCTCCTTTCGTTTCCGATTGGAGAAAGCTTTAAGCAAGTAATTATTATCTACCGGCAAATACTAATTTGAAAGTTTTCTGTGTGTTTCCTGCTATGAAACGCAATAAATAAATTCCATCTTTCATTCCATTGGAAACCATAGACAAATTCATCGTGTGGAAACCGGCTGCCATTTGCGATTTATTAGCAAGGGTGGCCATTTTCTGTCCGGTGACGTTGTATAATTCTATCGTAACATTCTCCACTTTAGGTAAGCTAAAATCAAGTGTCGTTAAATCGGAGACGATGGTTGGATAAACATTGGCGACGGGCACATCTGATGTAATCTCCCATACCGGCGTAGCAAATGAAAAATGGGCTACAATTGAATCATTCGAAGTAAAATTCACTCGAGCAATGGCAGAACTATCATTCGGATTAAATACCTGAGAATTGGATGTCCAATTCACAAACTGATACGTAGTATTTGCATTGGCTTGTAAAATATTATCCATGCCACCAAAGTATTTTCCGGTCCAAGGTAAATCAGTATGCAAAAGCGTATTGAGTTGAATGGTTCCTGCACCTACCGGATCTGCATTCAAAGTGATATCATAGGGGCCATTAAGATTATAGCAGCTATTATATCCATTCGACATCCAATTACAACGATTGGTAATGTAAGTGCGAAGTGTATCTACGTTCATTAACCACTCTGCATGGGTACCACTCCATCGAGTGGCCTGCATAGCCATTTCAGGATCCAATTTGTTGACCACACTGTCTAATTGAGTCAGCATATTATCACAACTAAATACAGTATTCCACAAATCAATCATACGTGAAACATAATATTGTTGGAAGTCGGGGTTTTGACGCAAACGATTTAACACTTGAATATGACCCTCTGGATCGGAGTTACTGTTCAAGCCTTGCACATCGCATGGTAATGCATTAAAATTACGATTCGGAATTCCAGTATAATTGATATAATGTCCAAAGGTTGCGTCATTGTCCCAAAGTATATAACCCCATCTTAAGTGAGTTCCAGTGGAATCCAAACCTCGCCACCAGCCCGTATTATAATTTAACCAATCGGATGCGACAGTTGCACTATTCACTATAATATAGTCCACCAAGCTGGTTGCGTCATATTGATTGATGACAGTGTTATAATTTGTCAGGTTCGCCATGCTGTTACTCATAATATAATTATAAAGTGTAGACCAAGCAGTTAAAGCGGCCGCACCACCGTGTTCAGCCCAAGTATTACCCCATGTTTCAATATACTGTAAATGATACTTATCCTGACCGTAAGTAAAATCAGTATAGTCAGGATCATCCGGATTATCGCGAATGTCATATAAACCCCAATACACATTATTTAAATACACAATTACTTTTTCCGAATTACGCACATCTAATTTCAATCCACCTTTTAAAGCTAACATATGTATATAGGCATCACGAAGATGTGTACTACCTAAATTTGGAGTATTATGATCAGCTGGATAATTATCATCACCTGAACAACGTAACATGATTCGTTGATACTCATCTCTGGTCGAATAGTGGAATAATTTTTCTTCAATACTATGATTATATCCCATTTCATCGCGCGAAATAAAATCCAAACTACGTTGACTAAGTGCCCACGAATCTTGACCGTGACGATTAAATTCTCCATAAGTATCCGCTTTTCTCACTCCTGCGGTATCAAAATATTCAAAAGTTCCTTTGGGTTCTAAAGTACCTGATCCATTAGCCAAATTTGTAAGTTGTGTTCCAGATATTGAAATAATCGGCAAAGTATGACTTACATTGATAAAGTAAGTTTTATACTCTGTAAAACTAGGTAATACAGTAGGATCTGGACTCCAGGTCATAGCTTTTAACACCGTTGTAGATGGAATGGAAACTGATGATGCATAAATCGGAGAAGAGGTAGTAGGTGCAGTTCCATCGGTAGTATATCTTGTGGTTCCGCCCGGCTCTGTACTCGTAATAAGTGCTGTAAATGCTGCGGAATAAAATCCAGCTGGAGTTGGGAAATCAGGTTTATAGGCGTAGCGGGCATAAGAAGTGGCACTATTGTTAGTGCTATTTGGTGTAGGAGCCACAAAAATTCCCCAAACTGGAGAGCCATTTGTTACCCTACCATAAGAGTGTCCTAATTGCGTTTTTGTAAGGGTTAAACTATCTAGTATAACACCCGCTACATCAGACAAAATAATATTCTCTTTATTGTTTTTTGTTTGTGATAATTTAAAGTTGGTATGGTATGTTGTAGTTGTATATGTATTTCTACCACTACACCAAACTCTCATAAATCCATTTGATCCTATGGTAGCTGTTGAAGGAAAAGTATACTTCAAAATATTTGATTTATTATCACTTAGGTGATATCCTGCTAAAGAAATTACAGTGGGAGAGGCATTATAAATTTCAATCCAATCGCCATAATCAGCATGGTTGTCGACAAATTGAGTAAGATTAGAAGTAGAATATTCATTGATGACTAATTGGCTTTTTGCATCATACGATTGTAGAGCAAATAATAGCATAAAACTAAATGTAAGGAGTTTTTTCAAGGTGGTTTTGGATTGAGTTGTGTTAAATTAACATTAATAATTTACTAATTTACAGAAAACTTAACTCAAGGCAAGTTGGATATTCAATTCAAAGCAATTACAATTTCAAAGTGTTGAATATCAACCATTTTATTTAAGATCAGTGCTAATTGTAATTCAAAAAACACCAAAAACTACAATAATTTTATCTGAGTTCGAATAGATACAGAAATTATTGAATTTTCTTTAGCTCTGATTTGCCCATCATCGTAAAACCTACAAAAGCGAGCAAACTCATCAAAATTATGGTTGTAAACATCATATCGAAACCAAAAGTATTAGCGATCCCAAGACCAATTAATGGCGCAGCAATATTTGCAATTCCAAACGAAATTGAATACAAAGCAGCGTATTGTCCTTGCCTTTCAGCATGTGACCTGGACAAAGAAAAATTCATCATAAACGGCATGGCATATATTTCAGAGAAAGTGATGATGACTGTATAAAGTATCGCCCAAAGCATCATTCCCTTTCCAAAAAACAAAACCAAAAAAGAAACAGGAAGCAATAATGCTCCCAACCGAATGTATGGAAAGATTTTCGATTTACTTTCCAATTTCAACATAAGTGGCATCTCAATTAAAACTACCAAGAATCCATTTAGAGCCAATAGTAGTCCAATCGTTCCTTCATCGTACTTACAAACCTTGCTAAAGTATTGTGGGATGCTAGCAAATATTTGAAAGAAACATGTACCCCACAGTGCAACTAAAAAAATAAAAACCAAATAATTCATATCACGATACGCTGATGTGCTACTGTCTTTCAATATCGCTGGATTGCTTGGAATAGCTTCAACATGTTTTCGAGGTAAATAAAAATATAAGAATGCTGCTGCACCTATGGTGGTAAGTGCATCAATCACAAACAGCCATTTATACCCTAAATAAAGTGCGACAAAACCTCCTACTGCTGGACCTACTGTAAATCCCAAATTCACGGCTAGTCGAACCAAGGAAACAGATCGTGTTCTATTCTTAACATCACTATAGACGGCTATTGCCTTTGAATTTGCTGGTCGAAATAAATCGGCAGTTAACGCATATAAAAATATGACCACTGCAATTCCAATTATGGAATGTACTATCAATAAAAAAAGTAAAACAAATCCGCTAGAAAGCAAGGCGCCAATCATGATATTGAAATAACTATATCGATCGGTTAACCATCCTCCCAAATAACTTCCTAAAACACTTCCAATTCCGTATAAACTCATTACTACTCCTGCATCTCCGATAGAGAAATGCAATTCGTTGGTCATATACAGTGATGTAAATAAAAGCACCATCGAACCACTCCTATTAACAAACATAGCCAGCGATAAAACCCAAATATTCCTCTGTAAATTGGAAAAACTTTGTTTGTATAGATTGAGGAGGGCTACCATAAAGTAGAAACAAAGCTACGGGAATTTATGGAGAATTGGTGAGTTGGCAAATCCTATGTTCAAGTAGTAAGTGCAATTTTTTCTGAGAATATTTGGTTAGGGGTTTTATATTTAAATTTTCTTACTGGTCTATTGTTTAATTTGTCTTCTATTGCTTTTAATGCATGGGTTGTTACAC
>JBJXGU010000402.1:0-7422 GCA_046160245.1 Bacteroidia bacterium | reverse complement strand
TGGAGAATTAAAAGAATTCAATTGCACGAATTGCAAAAGTTACTTTAGAATCTCTTTCATAGACTATAAAAGTTCATCAGGTGGAGTCACAGACAAAGATTCCACATTCTACAATGGCTATTATAATTATGCGTCACTTACTGGAACAGCATCAAGATATGTGGTTTACGATTCCGCATTTAGTCTTGGGCAACTTCCTAATTATAATTGGTCGCTTGGCAATAATTCAACTTCCACATCCCAATTTGCGGTAAGTACGTATACTCAACCCGGAAAATACAACACATGCCTTAATGTGCAGTTTGCGGGCGCTTGTTCCAGTAGTTTGTGCAACACTTTTAATTTAGGAAATACAGGCCCCTCTATTGAAGTGGATATTGGCTTCTTACCTCCTGCAGGTAACACGTTTAATTTTACTGCTCAAGCCAATTCCGGCACACCCCCTTTCAGCTATAATTGGAACTTAGGAGATGGTACGATATTATCTACCAAAACAATTACTCATACATATTCCATGGCAGGCTCTTACCAAGTTACACTAACGATTACGGATGCCAAAGGTGTTTCAGCTACACGTAAACAAAATGTACGAACCCAAGGAAGCACAGATTGCATTACAACTTTTATTAGTTCTGTAATACCGGTGAGCAATCCCGATAATCTAGGAAACATAGTTATTGAATGGATTGATGAAAATAAAATTGTTTATTCTACGCTACAAGGAGCACAATCTAATGAATCCTATTTTCAAGTTTTATCTATTGAACAATATGAACCCAATGGATTAGGTCAACCCATAAAAAAAATAAAAGCGAAATTAAACTGTGTACTACATAATGGTGCGACTTCCATTGAACTTAAAAATGCTGAAGTTGTTTTTGCTATTGCCACAAATTAATTTCATTCTGGACAAATCTATCTAACTACAATAGCACCAATTTATTTTAGTCGAACTATTCGACTAATTAGACCCTAGTACGTTCTCATTTTTGGGTTTTTTCAAACGTTTTTTCTATTTATTGCTATAAAGGCGAGTAATATTTTACTTGCACCCAACCATCATTCAACATTATTCGTGTAATAAATGAGACCTTGAATTTTATGGCCTCTATCCATCGTAGTTTATTCATTTAAACTACAAAATGAGTTTATACTAATTAATTTTTGCAGAAACCTGCTAGAATTGGTTAGTCGCAACTAAAAAACATCTTTAAAAAAGTGATTTCTTAAACAATCGTCTATATGAGAATTATCCTTCTACAATTTATTCTTCTTCTTACATTTAATACCAATGCACAAATTTGGAATTGGGTGAATCATGGTGGCAGTATTGCTGGTAATGAAATTGGCAATGGAATCGCCATTGATGATTCTGGAAATACATACATTACAGGAGTATTCTTTCAGACATCGACTTTCGGAAATTTCACGCTGACTAGCTCCGGAGCTCAAGATATCTATGTAGCTAAATACGATATAAATGGAGTGGTGCAATGGGCAAAAAGATTCGGCGGAGTTAGCTCTGATAATTCGAATAAAATAGCAATTGACCAAAGTAATAACATTTATATTGTTGGGAGCTTTAATGATTCCATTAAATTTGATAATACAACACTTTTCTGCTCATGGGTCGATGCCTTTGTTGCCAAACTTGATCCAATGGGAAATGCGATTTGGGCAAAGCAAGGCGGAGGACCCGACTATTTTGACAGCGCAAATGACGTTTCAATAGACCTTTATAAAAATGTAATTATTACTGGAAGTTTTGGCAGTTCCTCAGTTTCTTTTGGAAGTTACCTTTTGAATAATACAAGTTCGGCAATTCATAAAAATGATCTCTTTATTGTTAAGTATGACTCATCCGGAAATATAGCATGGGTTCAACATCCTTCTGGCTTGGGAAATGAAGGTGCAACAAGAATATCAATAGATTCACATGGAAATATTTTTACCCTAATGATTTTTGATAGTACGATTACTTTAGCAAACAGCACCTATAACACTTTAGGAAGTGCGGACATGATGTTTACAAAACACGATTCATCAGGAACTTTAATCTGGTCTAAACACATTGGGGGCACCAATTATGATTTACCGTATGGAATTTCTTTAGATAGCCAAAATAATATCTACCTAACTGGTGGCTTTTCAGGTTCGGTCAATTTCGGAATAACCACATTAACTTCAGCTGGAATTTACAACGAATTATTTCTTGCAAAATATGATTCACTCGGAAATGAACTCTGGATTCGAAAAGCAGGAGGCGCTGGAAATAATGTCGGTGTATCCGTCGAAACAGATTCACAGAATAATGTATATGTTGCTAACAGCTTTAATGGAACTTCCATTTTTGGAAGCACAACACTTATTTCAAGTGGATCATCGGATATTGCAATTAGCAAATACTCATCATCAGGAAACTTAGTTTGGGTTGCTCAAGCAGGCGGTACTGATTTTGATGCTATTACTGATATGGCAGTAAATTCCAAAGGTTTGATAGCGTGTACTGGAAGGTTTCGAAACACCAGCTCTTTTGGAGCATACAACATTAGTAGCTTCGGAAACGAAGATGCATGGATTGCTCAGTTGACAGACCAAAATACTGTCTCAATTGATGAAAACTTAAATCAACGTGTAACTATTTTTCCAAATCCATTTTCAGAACAAACCATATTAAAGACAAGTCTCTTTTTGAATAACGCATCCGTAATAGTTTACAATTTATACGGACAAGCTGTAAAGCAAATAAACAATATTACAGGACAAGAAATCTACCTTAACCGCTACAACTTATCAAGCGGAATATACTTCATACAACTATTACAGGACAAAAAGGAAGTTATAACGAAAAAAATAATAATTGCGGATTGACACGATGGAAAGAATCTCTTGAACAAGCATTTTTAATAAAACAGACGAGGTAGATAACAAAATAATATGACGCACAGAAGTACTCCTAGCTCGAAACTTAAAGAATGCCTCTTCAACAAGTGCAAGTTTTATGCGGAATGAAAAATAACAAATCAAAATCACAATGCGCTAATAAATGAATACTACTAAATTAAATGAAATGAAAAAATTATTAATTATACTAATTTCACTTTTCGTTACTGATGGGTATACTCAAGTCTGTACACAAACAACATACGGCAATCCAATGTACATCCCCATTAACGATTTGGGTGCTGGGGTTTGGAATGGATTTGTTGGCGGATTATATCCAAATGGTTCTAATTTCATTCCATCATCACATCAATCAGCTGGCCTACAACTTGCACAACAGATACAACCATTAGATGCAAACGGAATTCCCGACATGAATAATGGAAAAATTGGATTCATCTCCATAGGCATGTCAAATACAACGCTAGAGTTTAGTTCATTCATTTCATTAGGTATGACTGATCCTTTAAAAAACCCAAAAGTAAAATTTGCTGATTGTGCTGAAGGTGGGATGAGTGTTGGAAATATTTCTAACCCTTCAGAAATATCCTACTCCCACTATTGGGATACAACCGTTGTAAATCGCTTAAACAATGCAAATCTTTCTGCCCAACAAGTACAAGTAATTTGGTATAAAGAAGCTGACATCGTTGGCAATTCTCTTCCTCCTCCGCAAGTTTATAGTGATTCCCTAATTTCAGGATCGAAAAGAATAATGAATATTATTAAAGTCAAATTTCCAAATGCAAAAATATGCTATATAGCCAGTAGAATTTATGCCGGGTATGCCACTTCAAATTTAAATCCTGAACCTTACTCTTATTGGCAAGGATGGGCTATGAAATGGATGATTGAAGATCAAATAAACAATGATCCTTTGCTTCAATTTTCAGGAGCAAATGCAAACGCTCCTTGGTTGTGTTGGGGGACGTATAATTGGGCGAATGGTATTAATCCTCGAAGCGATGGATTAACATGGGATTGTCCAACTGATTTTAACATAGACGGAACACATCCATCCACTGCTGGACGACTAAAAGTAGCAACGAAAATTCTTAACTTTCTAGGCAACGATTCCCTTGCTTGCTGGTATAGGTTAGGTGGGTGCTCTGCTATTACTAGCGTGAACGAAAGCGACATAAACCTTATACATCTATATCCAAATCCAACAAGTAATATAATAAATTTCTCATCTTCCGCAAACGAAGTTTCGGTATTTAATATTTACGGACATAAAGTATTACGCAAAACTAATGTTGACAAAATTTCAACATTAGAACTTGTCGATGGAATTTACTTAATACAAATTAACAAGGATTTCCATAAAATAATTGTGAAACATTAATCAGTGCTTTTTAAATAAACTCGAAATAATAAAATTATATATGAAAACAGTTACAATTACTAAAATAATAATTCTTGGATTGTTGCTGCAATGCATTATAATTTCGAACACCTCTGCACAATCATATCCAACTTCATGGACAGCTAAAGGGCCTGGTGGTGGTGGTGCAATAGTTGCTGCAAGCATTAGTCCTTTTAACAGCAATGAGTTTTTCATAACCTGCGATATGTCAAATCTATTTCACACTACAGATTTTGGACAAAGTTACAGTATGATTCCCTATACTGAATTACAGGTACAACTGAAGTCAGAAGTTCAATTTACAAGCAATTCATCAAAATTATTTGTACTAAACAAAACAGGTGGTTATGTTCCATCAAAAAGTTATAATAGTGGAATAAATTGGACTAATGCTGCAAATCCATGTTCAGGATCCGCATACCAGCTCTTTGCGTCTCTACATGACACGGATCAAGTGGTCATTAGTGATACAAATAAAATTTATTTCAGCAATACAGCAAATACCATTTCCAGTTATTCAACACTGTTCAATTATACGGGAGCATACGGAGTACATATTGCAGGAGTATATTTCCAAAATATAGATACTGTTTATATTTGTTCTCATGACTCACTTATTTATACATTTAATGGTGGTACATCATGGTTAAGTGCATTAGCTGGTACGAATGGAATTCCATCGAATGAACATATTGTTTCTTTCAAAGGTGCCAAAGAAGGCAACAAGTGGGTTTTTTATTGTGTTACAATACAAGCTAATTCATTACCCAATATTTATAATAGCTCAGGAAGGGACTGTCCTCAATATAAGGGCCTTTATAAATTAAGTCAGGGACAAACACAATGGAATTCTAAAGGAGGAAATTTACCAAACCCAACTTTAGATAAAGGTTATTTGCTTGGTTTAGCTGATAATGATACTTCTACAGTTTATGTTGGAGGTAATTCAACATATTTAGGTGTAATATTAGGTGCAATTTTTAAATCAACAAATGGTGGCAGCTCATTCATTAATACATTTCTTACATCTGGAATGTTTTTATCAAACGCAAATATTACTACAGGGTGGGCTGGAACACATTTATTAAGTTCAGCTAAATTTAAGTGGAATGGATTAAATTATATTTTGGCTTTAGCAGTTGATCCAAATAATTCATCGAAAATTATTTGTGGCGATGCTATGTGGGCTCATAGTAGTGTTGATAATGGAAGTAACTGGCAACAAATTTATACTGATTTTAATTATGATAATGCACCATCTACATTAATTAATCAAGCAAATGAATATAAAACTACAGGCCTTGAAACAACGGCTTCTTATTGGTTAAATTGGACAAGCTCCACATCTATTTTTGCATCTTACAATGATATAGTTGCTAGAAGAAGTGTTGATGGCGGACAAAAATGGAGCTTTGATATTTATGGTTTAGATTCCAATAAAATAAATGATATAAATATGACTGTGTTTAATCCTGCAAACGGATTAATGTATGCTGCCGCAGGCGAACAACCTGGCTCGAACGGTGATTATACCGATGCTCGTATTACTCAATTCAGAGGAAGAATTTCTGTATCGCCAGATAGCGGAAAGACATGGAATACTTTAAATAATTTTTCAACGCGTGCAGTAAGTTCTATTGCTATTGATCCTACATCTACTACCAATGGCATGTATGCTACAGTAATAGATGTGTTAGGCGGAATTGGTGACGTTTACCATTGTACTGATGTTGTAAACAATTCAAATACTTGGAATAAATTATCTTCTCCTCCACGAACAGAAGGCAGGCCATTGCAAATTATTGTTTTAAATACAGACACTTTGATTGCTGTTTATGGAGCAAGAGACTCTACAAACTCAGGACCTGCCAAAAATAAATTCACTGCAAGCTCTGGAGTTTTTTACAGTACCGACAATGGCTCTACTTGGATTGATAGATCACATTCAAAAATGACAGTTGAAACAGTTAATGTGGAAGTTGACCCGAATGACCCTACTCGCAATACATGGCTGGCATTTGTAGGAAGTAAAAAAATTCCGCCAGCTTTTTCAGCTCCAGGAGTTTATAGATCAATAAATAGAGGCATTACCTGGACAAATGTATATAACCAATCCTCCTTGTCTGGAACTTTTCACCCTACTCTGCCAAACGAATTATATATATGCACTGTAACACAAGGGTTACAATATGCTACAAACACAAATAATTTTTCTTTTGCAACAAATCATGTTGCATCCTACCCGTTTAGAAATCCTCAAAAAGTTTTTTTTAATCCTTATGATGCAAATGAAGTTTGGGTAGCAAGTTTTGGAAATGGTTTTAGAGAAGGCAAAACACTTGTTACAGGAAATCCTTTGCCAATAGAATTAATTTCGTTTTCCGGAAAAGCTATTGCTGATAAAAACATCTTATACTGGACAACAGCTAACGAATTCCAAAACGATTACTTTACTATTCTTAAAAGCACTAACGGAAATAATTTTAATAGCATGGCTACTGTAAACGGTGCCGGCAACAGCACGCATACCTTAAATTATTCTATTGAGGACGAGCATCCGTTAGGCAAAATAAATTATTATATTTTACAACAAACCGACTACAACGGAAATAATACTTTCTCCAAAGCTATAGCAATAAATAGCTCATCGGATCGAATAAATCTAATAATTATTTCACCAAATCCTGCTACTGATTTTATTCAGATTTCATTTCTGCAAAAAGAAAACAATTATGAAATTGAAATCACAAATACCCTTGGAGAATTAATAATCAAAAAGCAAAATGAAGACAGAGTTGATGTTTCTTCTCTGCCCAATGGAATTTATTTTATCAAAGTAACCGAAAACCACGACTCTAATTCACAGAAATTTATCAAACTATAATCACTTGGAAAACAATTCAACATTCAACATCACTCTTTCTTTGATTGCGATTTTGTTCTTTACTCAAGCGGGCACTTCAAATGCACAACTTGCCAACATCTATCCCAACGACAGTTTAATCAATTCCGACTCAAATGTGGTCTTTACCGAAATGTTTGAGCATAGTACTGTCAATGCAATGATTACATCTACCACTCCAAACTACCAGACTTCTCCCATGTTGTCACAC
>JBJXGU010000401.1:0-2608 GCA_046160245.1 Bacteroidia bacterium | reverse complement strand
GGAAAGAGACTTCATCAACGAGTTGTGGTGTATTAGTACCACCGCTGAGCAATTGAAAATTCAATTTCATCAGTAGAGTTATAGTTTGAAGTAAAAGGTCGGCTCGTTTAGCCGACCTTTTTGTAGTTTGGGAGGATGGGAGGAAAAAATGGTTTTGAATAATTGTTTTGCTAAAGTTTTCGGGCTTGGCGAAGGTGGCGATTTTCACCACAAATGTTGATGCGGAAAACCAATGTTTGATTAACCATAAATGTGTCTGCGGATCACTGAAACGCCACTTTTGCCAGACCCGTGTTGTATGCTGTTTTATTTTCGCCTAATCTTTAACGTTTCTCCACCTTTTAGCGTTTATTTAATTCCAAGTTTCGCCTTCAACAAATCAATAAAGTTTGATGAAATTGCGGTTTCCTGCATGTCGGTTATGTCATACTTTTCTGGGGTAAACACATCTATTATTTTTTCAAATGTCATATCTGGTCTCGCCTCCATTTTGAAAAACTCTATTGCGTCTGCTTTGCCATTATAAAATGCCGCTACTCGCAATAAATATTTGAAAAGCTTAAATAGTATTTGTACTAAAAATATCAACAGCACTGTGGCTGCAATTCTCACACTTACGTCTACTAACTCTGTACCTTTTGTATTAGGATAGGCAAGCAGTAAAAATCCAGATATGATAACACCAATTGTAAAAACAAAAACAAGGATGGAAATGTTGTTAAACAACAACGCTCTGAACCTAATCTTTTCAACCAACTGGTCAATGTTTTCATTTTTATCGTAATCGCGATTGTCAAAAAACATGTATGGTAGCCATTCAAATGGAATCACAAGTAGCAGTCCAGCAATAAACAGAATAGTCTTAACGAATGAAAGAGTATTATCTACCTGTGTGTTGTCTTGAAAAAAATACTTCGCAACCAAATAAAGAAGAAAAGCTAAACCCAAGCAACTTATTCCTATTATCTGCTTAATTAAATAGTTTCTGGGAAATGTATCGTTTTTTATTTTTTGTTTGGGACTCTGGCTCATAAGCTAAATGGTTTTAGTAAGGATTGTCGTTCTTCAAAAATAGCATAGAACGATTTTTATGTGCTATAAAACTCCTTAATATTTCTCCAATCCTATCAGCTTTGATTGGATTGAAGAAAGATGAAAGTGATAGGGTAATTATACTAATCCAAACCCATTCATTATAATTCTTAAATCTACTTTCCGCAGCCAACCAATCCACCATAAAGTAAAGCGCAGTTTTTTCTGTCATAAATAAAATAATTTAAAAGGTTAAAATAATTGGAATGAGGAATATAAATACCCTTAGAAATCTTAAGGGGCACGAGGAATTAATTTCAAATGTATATAAAAATATTTGAAAACCTAATTTTCAAAAAGAAATTTGAGCTTTTTTGTTCAAAATATAGCAATTTATGGAAAAATGACTCCAAATTATTCGATGTTAGAAGCTCAACAATTCGAAGATTATTTTTATCCAATCGTAAACTCCTTGAAGCTTGTAGCTAGCAGCTTAAAGAAAAAAAACAAGGCCCCCGTTTCCACAGGAGCCTTGAATTAAAGGTGATGAGAAATTTAAATTACATTATTCAACAACTATCGTTTCCGATACGGAAGAATCATTACTCCGCACTTGTACAAAATAAATTCCTTTCGCCCATGTAGAGCAATCGACTTGTACTTTGTTTTCTCCAGCGAGTAAATCCATGCCCGCACTGTATATCGTTTTACCTAATACATCAAGTACAATAAGATTCGCATCTTTATTTTCCTCACACGTCATTGCAATGTTAAGTACATCATGCGTAGGATTTGGATACATTGAAATGTTTGTGAAAGGAGTTCCTGCTGCTCTGATGCAAGTTACGGTGCTCATGTTTTCAAGTTTGCTTGCCCCACTCGTTCCACAGGCATTTCCTGCTTTCACTGATATTAAGTACGATGGTTTTGGAATCGATCCAGCTAACACATTGATGGTTTTTGTTCCTTGACCACTGGTGATGAATAGATGCGATGGAACCGTCCAAATGTAATTGGTAGTTCCCGATACAACGGCTACATCAAATACATAAGTTCCATTGGTGCAAAGTACAGTTGGACCTGTAATGGTTCCTGGTTTTTCAGGTGCTCCATATACATTAATATTTCTACTAGCACCACTTCCGCAATTATTAGAACCATAAACGGAAATGCTTCCATTCACAAAGGTGCCAATGTAATCAACGGTGATGGAGTTGGTGCCTTGTCCGCTTGTAATGATAATTCCTGCAGTTGTACTCCACGTATAAGATGTAGCACCATTTTGTAGTGGACAACTATACGTAACATTTGTTTCACCGCAATTGCCATATTTTGGTCCAGCAATTTGTCCGGGTGCTGAAAGAATATTTCTAGATAATGTTTTAACACGAACGGGACTGATGCCACATCCATTCGATGCACTCACCGTTAAATCACCGCCAATAAATAATGGATCAAATGAAACAGTAATCACATTGGTTCCTTGTCCATTGGTAATGGTAGCTCCTGTTGGTGCAGTCCAATTGTAACTATCGGCTCTATAAACATTCGCTATTGAATAAATTTCAATACTTCC
>JBJXGU010000400.1:0-7777 GCA_046160245.1 Bacteroidia bacterium | reverse complement strand
ATTCCCCTTGAGGTGGGACATTATAAATGGAAAGATGATCAGTTGCTTTGCACAGTTCGCAGGAATTACCACTTCTTTCTTTCAATAGGTCAATTGTACTCATCTCATTTTTATTTGAGCACAATAGTAGCTAATTAAGAGCTTGTTTCGATCTGCAGTCATTCTAATGGATTGAATTCCAAGTATGGATTTCAAAAATCAAGACGATCCATCAACATCCATCAACTCCATTTATCACGTTTCACTCTGTAAAAAGCAACAAGAACAAAATTTTTCTTGCCAACACTCCTTTTTATCGAATCATCTAGGAGAAACTTCGCTATTTTCACAAAAAATTAAGATTGTCTACGATCTATCCTACATGAATTTTACCGACTTCGGCTTCACATCAGAACTGCAAAATGGCCTCGACGCTATGGGTTTTAATAAGCCAACACCCATTCAAGAAATGGCTATTCCAATTATTCAGGAAGGACACGACCTCATTGCGTGTGCACAAACGGGTACTGGAAAAACAGCAGCTTATGTACTTCCGATATTAGACAGAATTGCGCGTTCCGATCACAGCCATCTCAACACATTAATCATTGCACCTACACGGGAATTAGCTCAGCAAATTGATCAACAAATAGAAGGATTTAGTTATTTTTTACAAGTAAGTTCTATTCCTATTTACGGTGGTGGCGATGGGATGATTTGGGAACAGCAAAAACGTGCATTACGTGAAGGTGCCGATATTATCATTGCTACTCCAGGTCGATTGCTTTCGATGATGGCTTCTGATGATGTGAACTTCGGATATTTGCAACATCTCATATTAGATGAAGCAGATCGCATGCTCGATATGGGTTTTTACGACGATATACTTCGTATCATCAAAATGTTGCCTGCGAAACATCAAACATTGCTTTTCTCTGCAACCATGCCTCAAAAAATTCAAACCATTGCAAGCAAAATATTAAAACATCCAAAACAAATAAGTTTAGCGACATCACAACCTGCTGAAAAAATTCATCAGGAATTTTATTTTGTCAATATGGATCAAAAACTTCCCATGACGATTGACATATTAAAAAATCCTGCTTACGAATCCATCATCATTTTTTCTTCTTCCAAAGAAAACACTAAAAAATTAAATACTGATTTAAAAAAAGCAGGCGTGAAAGCATCTGCATTTCACTCTGACTTAGAACAAAAAGATAGAGAGGAGTTAATGCGTAATTTTAAAAGCAGAAACATACGGGTGTTGGTGGGTACTGATGTATTGTCACGCGGTATTGATGTAGAAGGGGTGAGTTTAGTCATCAACTACGACGCACCGCATGATCCGGAAGATTACATACATCGTATTGGCAGAACAGCACGTGCAGAAGAATCAGGAGTGGCCATTACCTTGATCACTCAAAATGATTTTCAACGATTTCAACGCATCGAAAAATTAATCGGTAAAACATTAACACCATCGCCACTACCTGAACATATTGGTGTGTCGCCTGAATTTAATTCCTCAACAAGAAGTAAAAGACCGATGCGGAAACCGGCATCAAAAAATGGCGGATCTTCATCGAATACCCGACCGCCTAAAGTTTAGCATGCATTTGCATTTTTAAAAAATGGTTAGGATAATATAGTTCTCGGAAAAGAATTAAAACTATCAATTGGTTGCAAATGTTTGCAACATCATCTCCGAACTACTATTTTCTTGAAGAGGACTCCATTCGTTGTTTCAATTTTCAATAGATAGATTCCACCTAATAAGTACTGTGTCGACAATTCAAGTCGATTACTATTTCCTGAAACAACAAACAAAGATTTACCAATTCGATCTAAGCAAGTTATTTGACGAATGATTGTATTAGAACTTACCACGGTTACATAATCATTCGCAGGATTAGGGAAAACAGAAACCAATTGCTCGAGTGTTACATCCTCCACTAGCGAAGTATAAATAGAAGAAGGAATGGGCTGGATAGGAATGGAATACTCATACTTATCAATAGCTACCACTTTAGTAAAAGACAAATTAAATAATCCTGATATACCATTGGCTACTGTAAAAGAAAGAGTAGCAATCATTCCATTTCCCGAAATATTTTGATGATCTATTCGTACAAAGCCCACATCAAATTGTCCATTTGAAAATTGATCTTTACCAATATGAATACTATTGCTTCCATCGCCGAGCCATGAATTCGTTATGTCTAATTGCATCGATCCGGCTTGCACAAAGGACGGATCGTAATTAATTGTAAAAGCGATTCCATATATATTATTCGCTGGGAATAATGATGTACCTAATACAATGGGAATATTTACAACATTTCCGGGGACTAAACTTGAAGTGGGCATGTCAAATGATAAAGGAACACCAATCGTACTAGCTTGATCAACACTTGGCATACGAAGTGGATGAGTTAAACCATAATTTGCAATAATTGCTAATGTGTCGGTGTAATTTACAATTCCATTTCCATCGCAATCACTGTTGTTATAATTTTTTCCATTTACAAATTGATAGTTCCAGTCTAAGCAAGGTTGCGGGATCCAATTTAACGAAGCATTTTGTCTTGTATTACCACTGAATCCGTAGGCAACACCGATGGCTAAATAATCAAGATTGTCTGCAATTAAATCTGCGTTTGCATCACCCGGCCAAACGGTACTGGAATCAATGGCGCAACTGCTAAAATTCCATCCAGTATTATTACCAAGGTCTAGAGAATTTGAACCAGCATAAAAAACGCCTGGGCCAATCGCTTCAATATTTTGCAAAACGATATGATCGGTGCATAAAGTGTCGGTAAGAAGATTAATCTTTCCAATTTTTCCGTTCACACCACGAAGTATAGTTGGAGTATTTGGGTTTGATTGAATATGAAAATAATTATTTACATTAAGTTGTGATTGAGGATAGAAGAGAACGGTTTGCCCTGGACTATTTAAAATTAAAGTATCGATATTGCAGGAGCCATTAACAATTAGGTTTGTGTTAAGAATAATTTTATCAAAAAAGTTAGTTCCGCCAGACATCGCATTATTTTTAAAATTAATCTTCTCAACATAATTGAATCCACCGCTAATGGTCTCACACTCCACAAATTTAAAAATAGCGCCGAGGGAATAAATGTAATCTGAAAAAACTTCATTAAAATTCACGTTGCTGTTATAAGTCCGAAATTCCTCAGCTATAAAAGTACAACTATCCACATCCACAAATATGTCAGGGTTACTAAACATTATATCATCAATATGCAAAATTGAGGTGCCCAAAAATAAACTATCGTCTTGATTTGCCAGCCACCTTGTCTCATAATAATATGCAGTAATTGCGTAATTATTAGTTTTGAAGATTCCCTTCTCATGAAATAAAACATCAACCACCAAATCACTTTGTAATTCCCAACTTCCGTGTCCTGAAAAATAAACGCTTGCATTTTGAAACGTGCCCGTCAGGGGTGTTCCATTTGTCTGAATTATATTACTCGAACTATCAGAAACAAAAACGAGTCGACTGTTTAGTGTAACAATCATATTGCTTCCCAAATAAAAAGAACCGTGTACTTTTAGAAGAATACTCTCAAATAAAACTGTAGGATAATTTAAAACACCTCTGGCATCCAAGGTGTGAAACTGAACTTCTTCAGTTCCGGAAAATACGGTATCTCCGATGGACAAAAATGAATTTGCATCAAAAAACAAATTATCCTTGTGATTTGGAACGCAAGCTCCGCCCGGCCCACCGCTTGTCAATGACCAATGATTGAAGTCCATCCAATTTCCGGCACCACCCACCCAATATAAATTTCGGGGAGAAACTGTGTTTATTATCCAATTAGTATTTGAACCTAAATCAATACAATTATTCGCTGTAAAAGTATTTGATCCTATCGCCTGGATATTTTGCAATTTAATATAATCAGCTACAAAAGTGCCTCCTGAATAATTAAAAAGTGCATTTCCTGAATTACAAATCAGAGAAGCAAAATCTCCGCATGTTCCATTCAAATTAGTATATTCAGTTACGTTTAATGCAGCGTTTGTGCTTATAAAAACATCGGCGCCGGCTTGGGGAAATAACAGTGAATCAATAAGTAGACTACTTCCGCTCACGTATAATTGTTTCGCTGCCACTAAAACTTTCTTACAAAGTGTGTTGGTTCCGCCAATATAAGTGACAGAATCCATTTCATCTACAATACTGTTTATTCCGTAAAAAGAACTACAAGATATTTTTTTAAAGTTGCATGAATCGCTGTAAATTATCCCTGCAATTACGTTAGTATAGTTAACCCCTTTTGAAGAATAAAAATAATTATTAAAATTAAATTGTGCACTATCTGCGTTTAAATTAACATTATTTCCTAAAAGCATTTGATAATTCGACCCGCTTAATTGTGATGTTCCAAAATTAATTGTTAATCCATTTGTAGTAAAATTTGTAGTGAGGTCTCCGAAAACATTAAAATTATTCGTATTGATGAAACCACCATAAGCATTTAATTCCTTTACATTTAATCCTGATAAAAGATCCCATGATCCATTTCCAAGTATAGAAAATTGAGAACCTATATAGGTTGCCGAAGTATGGATAATGTTGCCAATCGCCTGTGAACTTAAATTTAAATTAGGTCCATCATTCCAATTTATATTTGAACTCAATAAGAATGATCCTTCTATACTCAGTTTAGCGTTGCTTGCTTTTTCAAAAAATGTGGGGCCGTTTAATGCGTCAATTGCATTGAAGTATTTGCAATAGGAATATTGCGAATCAAAAACAACAGTGTCTCCCTGAGCCAAAAAGGAATTCCCATCAAAAAACAAACTATCTAGTTTCGTAGGAACACAATTACCTCCAGGACCTCCACTCGAAGTAGACCAATGATTCGAGTCTGACCAATTTCCTGAACCTCCCACCCAAAACAGTGACTTAGCTGGTGGCGGATTAAATATCCAACCGCTATTTCCGCCACCATCAATACTATTGATAAATGTAACTGTAGTACCTGATCCATTAGCTATATTCTGAAAATAGAAATTATCTAATGTAGAAAAAGAAGCTGGAAAAGAAAGCACAGAAGATATATCTGGAGAAATAATATTTGTTGTCTGATTGCATGTATTACTTAAACTCAATTCATCCAATACACTAATTGTATCTCCATTTAATATCAGTTGTTGTCCAAAATTAGTAAACAAGAGCGTGTCAAATAAAGTGTTTCCAAAAATACGAAACTCATAAGCATGAATATTCGCTTTGCCAAAAACATTTCCATTTCCAAAAATATAATTGCAATAAGTAGGATAAGAAATACAAAATGTATCAGAGAGAAATTCAACCATATTAATCAAATTACTATCCCCCGACATTTGATGGCAAATCAACGCATTTATTGTAGTGCCCTTACAATTAAAATTATATTCGCATATTACAGTGTCGAAATAAATAGGAGCATTCACTTCAAAACTACCTGAGTTGAATAGAGCACTGTCAGCATCAATAATTAAACTGGAATTTTCAATTCTTACATCACCAACAATATTTGAATTTCCCATGTTACAAACAGGTAAATTAGATAAGCTAAACTGTGGTACATAAAAATTTGATTTTATTGTGAATCCATTGGAATTAAATGTGCCATTTACTAACGAAATACTGGTAACACTTATGTCATTTATTAATTCCCATGAACCTGAACCTTCAAACTGAAATCCTGCACGACTACTACCCATAGATAAATCAAGTCCGGACATATTAATTGAATTTCCAATTTGACTTGAATTGAAAACAAAAACAGCAAATAAATTCCACTGAACAATAGGGCTAATCGTTAAAGAGCCATTTATAATAATAAAAGGATAAGATATATTATAAGAAGTATTGTTGATTATTACAGGATTATTAGTTACTGAAGACCAATCCATCGAATGACATACTACACTATCCAGATCAATGTTCAATGTATCATTTATATTTGGAAAAGAATTCACATCAAAAAAAACATTATCATTTGTGTCTGGCAGTTGCGAATGAAAAGTAGATCCACCCGATGATGTTGCCCAGTGTAGAGTAAACTCACTCCAATTACCAGTACCATTTACCCAATAATAGTTTGATGCAAAAAGTGAACTTGATGAAAACAAGAATAGCATAAATGCAATTAAAAAATTACCCTTTAATTTGCTAACTGTTTCATTATATCCTTGCCAGTAATTCTTTCGTACTGAAAACATAAATTGGTTTTTCATCTTTGTTTAAATTAAAAGGAAAGGATATTAATTGAATAAAGAAGATAATGAATAGCTTATAAATTACTTCTATATTAAAAGTAAGACGCAAAATCAAAAGAAACAGTTGCGTCTGAATCAAATAAAAAAAGAAGGCAAGTTATTCATAATCAATAATATGATGATCTGTTCAGCATAATCATCATAGCTATTTAGAAATAAACACCGAAAGAATACTTGAATTTAGAATATAATCAGATTCAAATCGTTTGTATCTTTGAATTAACTCCTAATCCCTCTCCTCTTTGAATTTTAAACCTAATTGCTCTTTTAGCGTTTAATAATTCGTAGACTCCAACTATGCTATTCATCATTCAACTCTTCTTATATGTTCAATCATTCCTTTTTGGAGGAGATGGAAGCGTTGCATTCATTGCTGAACTTTCACAATTGAATGAAACAAGAAGCGAAGCAGCAATCATTTTTGAGCCAATAAGTGATTGTATCGATCGTACAACATTTATGAAAGCGTATGCGGGTGTTCAAAAATGGAATCCCTGTGCTGAGATGATTGCCATAGCCGATTTTTCAAAGCCATCCGATCAACAGCGTTTTTACATCATTGACTTAACCACTAAAGAAATCGTTTTACAAACATGGGTAGCACACGGAAAAAATTCGGGTGACAATTTTGTCACACAATTTTCAAATAAAATGTCGTCGCATATGAGTAGCAAAGGATTTTATCTGATTGAAGAAACTTTTGAATCCCCGAAGCACGGCACCTCATTAGCGTTAGATGGACTTGAAAAAGGAATTAATGACAAAGCGAGAGAACGTGAAATCATAATGCACGGCGCAAATTATGTAAGTGAAGAATTCATCGAAGAAAACGGACGTTGTGGAAGAAGTTATGGGTGTCCTGCGTTATCAAAAGAAGATATGCAAAAAGCTCTTCAACTCTTAAAACCTGGGAGTATACTTTATATTCATAGTTAATTAAAAATTGGAAAATTCTCTTTAGATGCAAGATCAAAACAATAATGAAAGCGAAATTCGCATTTTTAGCTCCTTTGAAGAAGCTGCAGATTATGATGCGCAACTAAATGCTTCCATTCCTGGTATACAACATTTGAAGAATGTTACTGCTTTTTTAATGGAGCGCTACAAAGTTGAGTTAAGCATACCTAACAAGAACGAACTTTATTTTGATCGAGTTGGACATTTTGATTCCTGAATTTAAACGCATTTTACTTGTTTTAATTAAACACGATGTTCGCTTTATGTTGATTGGTGGCTATGCTGTAATTTTTCATGGTTATGAAAGGTCTACAAGTGATTTATACCAATTGCAAGTATTAAATAGTCCAAAATTATAATTATATTTTTTCCAAGTTTAGCACTCACACTTACTTGTACTGAATATATATATCATATGTTGATTTGGTTCTTCGGACATCAATTAAATAAATTTTAGTTTTAAATTAAGATTCTAGTCCTATTTTACTTGTTACTTTCTTTTACGTGAAAAGAAAGTAACCAAAGAAAGCAC
>JBJXGU010000399.1:0-4883 GCA_046160245.1 Bacteroidia bacterium | reverse complement strand
ATTGCAATACCATAAAGGTCTTATTGCTACCACTTGTTGTTTGGGTGCCATCGTACCTAAATTGATTGTTAAGAAAGGTGAAGCAGAAGCGGAAGTTGAATTCAAATGGTGGTTAGATCTTTTTGGTGAGGATTATTATATCGAATTGCAACGTCACGATATTCCAGAGCAAGCCATCGTGAATGAAGTGTTAATTGGCTTCGCAAAAAAGTATAATGTAAAGATGATCGCTTCTAACGATTCGCATTACGTGAATCAAGAAGATTTTAATGCGCATGATATTTTGCTCTGCATCAATACAGGTGAAAAGCAAAGTACACCTACCATGAAGGATTTTTCGGAAGATGAGTCCTCCATGCGCGGAAAACGTTTCGCTTTTTTTAACGATCAATTTTATTTTAAGTCGACAAATGAGATGAAGGAACTTTTCAGCGATGTTCCCGAAGCCATAGATAATACGAATGAGATTGTAGGTAAAGTGGAAGTTTTGCGTCTTAAGCAAGATATTCTTCTTCCCAATTTCCAAGTACCCGTTGAGTTTAAAACGCAGGATGAGTACTTGCATCACTTGACTTATACAGGTGCACTTAATCGTTACGGACAATTAGACGCTGAAATTGAAGAGCGATTGAACTTCGAATTGTTTACGATTAAAACCATGGGTTTTGCTGGTTACTTTTTGATTGTAGCCGATTTCATTAAAGCAGGAAGAGACATCGGAGTATTCATTGGCCCAGGTCGTGGTTCCGCGGCTGGATCTGCTGTTGCGTATTGCATTGGCATCACCAATATCGATCCCATCAAATACAAATTACTATTCGAGCGATTCCTAAATCCCGATCGTAAAAGCATGCCCGATATCGATACGGATTTTGATGACGAAGGTCGTCAGAAAGTGATCGATTATGTGGTAGATAAGTACGGAAAAAATCAAGTCGCGCAAATTATTACCTATGGTACGATGGCGGCGAAGATGAGTATCAAAGACGTGGCGCGTGTAATGGATCTTCCTTTGCCCGATGCTAATTTACTCGCAAAATTAGTTCCTGAACGTCCGGGTATTGAATTAAAACGTGTGATGAATGCTCCGTTGGATGGTGCTAAAAGTTTAAAAGAAAAAGAAGGATTAAATCCAGAAGAGCTGGATCAAGTAAAACAATTAAGAACAATTTTAGGAGGGAAAGATCTTCGCGCTCAAGTGTTGAAGGAAGCACTCATCCTCGAAGGATCTGTTCGAAATACTGGGATTCACGCAGCGGGAATTATCATCGCTCCGATGGATCTGAAAGAAATTATTCCAGTAGCTACATCTAAAGAAACGGAACTTTTAATAACACAGTTTGATGGTCGTGTGATTGAAGATGCAGGTGTTATTAAGATGGATTTTTTAGGATTAAAAACATTAACCATCATTCGTGATGCTTTACGTTTGATTAAAGAAAATCACGGAGTTGTAATCGATATCGATAAAATTCCGCTCGATGATGCGAAAACTTTTGAGTTGTATCAAGGTGGAGAAACCAACGGAACGTTCCAGTTTGAGTCGGTTGGAATGCAAAAGCATTTGAAGGATCTTAAGCCCGATAAGCTTGAAGATTTGATTGCCATGAATGCCTTGTTCCGTCCGGGACCCATGGCCTATATTCCCGAATATATTAATCGGAAGCATGGAAGGAGTCAGGTGGAATATGATTTAGATGCGATGCAGGAATTCCTCGAAGAAACGTATGGAATTACTGTGTATCAAGAGCAGGTGATGTTGTTGTCACAAAAGCTGGCCAACTTCACCAAAGGACAAGCCGACACCCTGCGAAAAGCAATGGGTAAAAAGCAATTGGATGTCCTCAATAAAATGCGCGATCAATTCATGGAAGGATGTAAATCCAATGGACATGATGTGAAAAAATGCGAAAAAATTTGGAGCGATTGGGAAGCGTTTGCAGCGTATGCATTTAATAAATCACACAGTACTTGTTATGCTTTCGTAGCTTATCAAACAGGATACTTAAAAGCGCATTATCCTGCAGAGTATATGTCGTCGGTATTGACCCATAACTTAAGCAATCTGGAAAAAGTGACTTTCTTTATGGAAGAGTGTCGCCGCATGGGTGTTCCCGTTTTAGGTCCCGATATCAATGAGTCGTCGTATAATTTTAGTGTGAATAAATCCGGACAAATTCGTTTTGGTTTAGGTGCCGTGAAAGGAGTAGGGGAGAACGCTGTTGCTGCTTTAGTCGAAGAAAGGTCTAATGGATTTTTTACTTCCATCTTCGATCTTACTTCTCGAGTATCTGGAAAAAATGTGAGCAAAAACTGTCTCGAAAGTTTAGCGATGTCAGGTGCCTTGGATACGTTTACCGAAGTACACCGCGCACAATATTTTCATGTGGATCCGAAAGATGGAATGACAGGAATGGAAAAAGCAGTCCGCTTTGGAAATTCAATGTCCAATCAAGTGAACAGCCAACAACAAAGTTTGTTTGGTGATTCTTTAGAGGAAGATGTGACCATCCCCACTTTTGCAAAATGTCCTGAATGGAACAAGTTGGAAGCACTCGGAAAAGAAAAAGATGTAATCGGATTTTATATTTCTGGACATCCACTGGATGATTATAAGTTCGAAATGAAGAAATTTTGTTCGCATCAAATCGATCGATTAATTGGATTAGATAGTTTGAAAGTGTTGCGTGGAAAAGATATCACCTTTGCTGGAATTGTCACCTCAGTCAATCACCGTATGACAAAAACAGGAAAGCCATTTTGCATATTTTCTATAGAGGATTTGAGTGGAACAATGGAGATTGCATTGTTTGGCGAAGATTATGGAAAGATCAAACAGTTTTTAGAGCCCGAAAGCTTGTTGCATATCCGCGCTCGTGTGCAAAATCGCTTTAAAAAGGAAGATGATTTTGAAATAAAGCCGTATTCGGTAAATTACCTTACCGATATTGGCGATAAATTATCAAAGGAGCTGGTTGTGCCTATTAAGTTGTCTGACTTAAATGGAAACTTGGGCCAGAAAATTGGGGATCTATTACTACAACATCAAGGGGGAACCACCGTTCGAGTTAAGGTACACGACGACGAAAAATACTGGAATCTTCCTTTCCTTTGCAAAGGGCTAAAAGTGAGAGTAAATAATACCTTAGTGGAAGAATTGACTCGTTTAACCAAGTGTGATGTTACTATAGGGTGACAGATTGGCAGAGAAAATCGAAAGGAATAATAATTGATAACAAAAGCATACAAAAAATAAAAAATTATGGCATTAGAATTAACAGATCAAAACTTTGACGAATTAGTTTTGAAATCAGACAAACCCGTATTAGTTGATTTTTGGGCAGAATGGTGTGGACCATGTAGAATGGTTGGACCATTTGTTGAAGAATTAGCGAAAGAATACGAAGGCAAAGCAGTAGTTGGAAAAGTAAACGTAGATAACAATCCAAACATTTCGATGCAATTTGGTATCCGTAATATCCCAGCTCTTCTTTTTTTCAAAGGTGGAGAGGTAGTAGACAAGCAAGTGGGCGCTGCTCCTAAATCAGTTTTAGCAGCTAAGTTAGACGCTCAAATGTAGTTCCCATTTATTGGGCAATTATTAATAATCATAGATTAATGGCCGGTAGTGCATTAAATAATGCAACAGAATACAGATTGCATCGTTAAAGCATAACCGGTCATTATCATTTTAATTATGGCATTAACTCCTAAGGAATATAACCAGTTCACTCACCTCGAGCTTATTGCTCGCCAGGTGGTGGAAGGCTTTATTACGGGTCTTCACAAGAGTCCTTTTCACGGATTTTCGGTGGAGTTTGCTGAGCATAGAATATACAATACTGGTGAACCTACCCGGCATATCGACTGGAAGCTTTACGGTAAAACCGATAAGCTTTTTACCAAGCGGTATGAGGAGGAAACCAATTTGCGATGTCAACTCATCGTCGATAATTCGGCTTCCATGCATTATCCCGAATTCGATAAAAAGAATCCGAATGTGTTAAATAAAATTACTTTTTCTGCTCATTGTGCTGCCTCTATCATTCAATTACTAAAGATGCAACGAGATGCCAGTGGGCTCAGTATTTTTTCAGATAAAGTGGAGTTAAATACACATGCTCGAAGTAGCTCTGTTCATCATAAGTTGCTTCTACATAAATTAGAGGAAGCCATTGCATCGAAAGGAAGTTCATCTACAGCTTTAGCAGAAGCATTGCATCAGATTGCCGAAAACATTCATAAGCGATCGTTGGTAATTATTTTCAGTGATATGTTTGAAAGCGCGAGTGATCCTAAAGATTTATTTAGTGCTTTACAGCATTTGCGTTATAACAAACATGAAGTGATTTTGTTTCATGTTACCGATCAACGATTAGAGCTCGATTTTTCATTCGAGAATCGCCCTTATCAATTTGTGGATATTGAAACCGGACAAGAGGTAAAAGTACATGCATCCCAAGTGCGTGAAGCCTATTTGAAAAACATGAACGCCTATAAGAAGGAGTTGATGTTAAAATGCGCGCAGTATCGCATCGATTTTGTTGAGGCCGATGTGAACAAAGGCTATAAGCAAGTCCTTATGCCTTATTTGATGAAGCGTAGTAAAATGAATTAGTCGCGAGACTTCGCGATTTCTTTTTTTTACTCTCTAAAGCTAATGTATACGTCATGATTTTAGCGCAGGTAGTCAACGAATGGGGATTTCAATTTACCACCCGAGGCTTCGCGATCACCAACTTACCAATTTGCCAATTGCTGTGTTCAACCAATAAGTGCAATCCAAAGAAAAGACTTTCACCCTAGGACTTTTAATGGTCCGGGCGAAAGTCTAGCTGAGAAGTGTAATCTTTGGAGTGCTTATGTCAAAAAACTACTACCAG
>JBJXGU010000398.1:0-6828 GCA_046160245.1 Bacteroidia bacterium | reverse complement strand
ACATCTACTTTGCAACAGGAAGCTTCTCGTAAATTAGGTTTTAGTGTATCGCAAACCATGGTGGTAGCACAGAAGCTTTATGAGAGTGGAAAGATTACGTATATGAGAACGGATTCGGTGAATCTTTCTCAAACCGCTCTTGATGGAGCGAAGGAAGCCGTACTTAAAATGTACGGGAAAGAATACTCGAATCCGCGTCAGTATAAGAATAAGAATGCAAGTGCTCAAGAGGCCCATGAAGCCATTCGTCCTACCGATTTTCACAATACATCCATCGATGGAGAAAATTCGGAAAAGCGTTTGTATGATTTGATTTGGAAACGTTCTATTTCGAGTCAGATGAGTGAAGCCGTTTTGGAAAAGACAGTCGTGAGTATTGGAAATAATAAATCGAAAGATATTTTTAATGCAACCGGTGAAGTAGTTCGTTTCGACGGATTTTTACGTGTGTACATGGAAGGTACCGATGATGAGAATGAAGAAAATGAAAAAGTAGAAACGGGTCTGTTACCTCCGTTAAAAGTGGGTCAAGAGCTCGACTTGGATGTGATGACAGCTACCGAAAAGTTTTCGTTACCCCCTGCCCGTTATACGGAAGCAAGCTTGGTAAAGAAGCTGGAGGAATTAGGCATCGGCCGACCTTCTACTTACGCACCGACCATCTCCACCATTCAAAAACGTGGCTATGTGATTAAGGAAGATCGCATGGGTAAGGAGCGAAAGTTTGAAGTGTATACCTTGAAGAATGGAAAAGTTTCGGGCGAAGTGAAAACGGAAACGTATGGTAACGAGAAATCGAAAATGTTTCCTTCGGATATTGGTACCGTAGTGACCGATTTCTTGAGTCAGCATTTTCCAGTAATCATGGATTATAACTTTACCGCAACTGTAGAAAAAGACTTCGACGAAATTTCAGATGGAAATTTGGTGTGGACAAAAATGATCAAGAAGTTTTATGGTCCTTTCCATAAATCAGTAGAAGATACAGAGCAAAATAGTGAGCGGGCTACCGGCGAACGTGAATTAGGAACCGATCCTAAAACAGGTAGAAAAGTGATTGCGCGTATTGGAAGATTTGGTCCGTTGGTGCAGATTAACGCAGAAACGGAAGAGGACAAACCACAGTATGCACGATTGCGTACCGGTCAGCGTTTGGAGACCATCACCATTGAAGAAGCTTTAGATTTGTTTAAGATGCCTCGTAACTTGGGGCAATATGAAAATATTGATATCACCATTGGCATTGGACGTTTTGGTCCGTATGCGAAGATGGATGGATTGTTTGCATCATTAGGCAAGGAAGATGATCCGTACACCATCGATTTAAATCGCGCCATTGAACTCGTCGAACTCAAAAGAAAAATTGAACGTGAACGCGTCATCAAAATTTTCAAGGAGCGTGAAGATGTGCAAGTGTTGAAAGGAAGATGGGGACCTTATTTGGTAGTAGATGGTAATAATTACCGTTTACCGAAGGAAGCGGTTGCAGAAAAATTAACGTTGGCCGAATGTTTAGACATTGCAGCCAATACAAAACCGAGTCCGGGCAAGAAAAAATTTGCTAAGAAAGGGGCTGCAGCAAAAACGGCATCGAAAAAAACATCAGCAAAAAAAGCTCCCCTGAAACAAGCCGCCGCCGCTAAACCAGCTGCTAAGAAAGCATCTAAAAAAAAAGTAGCGCCTAAAGAAGTTGTAGTGGCGAAAGCTCCTGCAAAGAAATCTCCTGCAAAGAAATCTCCTGCGAAAAAATCTCCTGCGAAAAAATCGCCTGCGAAAAAAGTAACTGCGAGTAAAGCGCCTGCAAAGAAAGTAGCAGCGAAGAAAAGTCCAGCCAAAAAAGTTGTGGCTAAAAAAGCAGTGAAATCTCCTGCGAAGAAAGCGTCAGTGAAGAAAGCTCCTGCAAAGAAAGTAGCTGCGAAAAAGACCGTAAAGAAAAAGCGATAAATCGATAATAGCGAGTAGATGATACTCCGTACTGCTTAGGATATGCGACTAACTGTGTACTACGTAGGTCAAGGCCGAAGTAGTAAAACATCAAAAGCCTAGAGTATTTAACATTAAATGTCGTATATGTAATGAACGAAGCAGTAGAAGGGTATTTTGAACCAATACGTCCAGAATTATTATTAGGTCAGCAATTGGCCGCCTCATCCGATTGCCTTGGGAGTTTTGTTTCCGCCTTCACCGATGAGCGTTCGTTCCCTTCGTTTGAAGGAGCTAAAATTGCACTAATTGGAGTAGGGGAGTCGAGAGGAAGTTTAGTGAACAAAGGCTGCTCTACTGGTCCCGATCGCATTCGGGAAAAATTTTATCGTCTCAAGCGTCACCAATACCCCTTGCCCATCATCGACCTCGGAAATTTACGGGTAGGTCATACCCTCAACGATACGTATTCGGCCATTGCGACGGTAGTTTGTGAGTTGCTTGGCTCGCGCATCATTCCCATCATTTTAGGCGGGAGTCAAGATTTAACGTATGGGCATTATTCAGGGTACAAATTAGCAGAGCAAATTATCAATATTGTTGCTTTAGATTCGAAATTTGATTTAGGGATTCCAGAAGATACCATCAACAGTGATACTTATCTAGGAAAAATAATTTTAGAGCAACCGAATTACCTTTTTAATTTCAGCAATCTCGGATATCAAAGTTATTTTACGGGGATCGAAAACGTAGCGCTCATGAAAAAGCTACACTTTGAAACCTATCGTTTAGGGCAGGTAAGAACCGATATTCAAGAGACCGAGCCGGTGGTGAGAAATGCAGATTTACTCTCTGTGGATTTATCCGTAGTTCGACAAAGTGATGCGCCGGGCAATGCCAATGCTACTCCCAATGGATTATACGGGGAAGAGTTTTGTCAGATTTTGATGTATGCTGGATTGAGTGATAAACTCAGTGGATTAGGGTTGTACGAATACAATCCTGAATTCGACCGCAATGGTCAGTCGGCCGATTTATATGCACAAGGCATTTGGTATTTCTTAGAGGGAATTGGAATGCGGAAGATGGATTTACCCTTAGCCAATCCCAATAATTACACTACTTACCGAGTGACGATGGAGGAAATTGAGCAAGAGATTACCTTCATCAAAAGCATGAAAACGGAGCGTTGGTGGATTAAATTACCGACCGACAATTCCAAAAATCGATATGTGAGTCAGCATTTGTTGCCATGCTCCTACAAAGATTATCAGCAAGCATGCAACAACGAAGTTCCGGAACGGTGGTGGAATGCGGTGCACAAAATGGTCTAGTAATTTTTAATGATCTTATTTTTTACCCTTTTTTAATTTTATAGATATTCACAATTATCCTCCCCTTTATTCTGCATTTTCAATCCTATATTTTTCTAAAAACTTGATGTTTTATAGCTTATATGACTTAAATTAGGTAGCCTTTACTTCATAAGTAATTAATAATCAATATATTTTAATAATTTTAATTTATTCACAGTTACTATCAAATAACTATTTTAGTCCCATCACAAAAGGAACCATGGAGGCGATAAAAAAAACCGAGTCTCCTTGTACTTTTTGGGTATGTTGAGAATATTTATTTACTTTATCCCCCCAAACCAACTCGAAATCTATATCATCTGTATGAAGAAACTTTTAGCTGTAGTATTAGCAAGCACTCTATCCACGATAGCCCTGGCTCAACAAGATCCACAATTCAGCCAAAACATGTTTAACAGATTATGGGTAAATCCAGCTTCTGCCGGTAGTAGTGATGCTATATGTGCAAGTTTGCTTTATCGTGCTCAGTGGGTTAGTTTTGAAGGAGCTCCTAAGTCAGGAGTTTTAGGAATTGATGCCCCTCTTTTCAACAATAAGATGGGTGTTGGTTTAAGCATTAACACGGATGAAATCGGATTTGAAAAAGGATTAACCGCTAAATTAGCTGCAGCCTATCGTTTTGATTTAGGTAGCGGAAAATTAGCGATTGGTGTTGATGGATCTTTAGTTCAGAATACAATTGATGGAAAGTTTACAGCTCCTGATGGAACGGCAAATGATCCAGCGATTCCACAAAGCTCGGTAAGCGGAACAGCTTTCGATTTAGGTGGAGGAATCTATTTCAATTCAGAAAAGCTATACGTTGGAGTATCTTCAACACATTTGATGGAAAGTTCTGTGGACTTAGATAAGTTCTCAAAAGAATACAAGCGTCACTACTATGGAATGATTGGGTATACTATTGAACTAACGCCAAGCGTTTCTTTGAAGCCAATGATCTTCGTTAAAAACGTGACGGATAATACTACTATTGATGTTAACTTAAATGCGCATTTCAATAATCGTTTCTGGGCAGGGTTCTCCTGGAGAAACGAAGATGCCTTTGTGGGAATGATTGGTTTAACCCTAATCGAAAATCTCCGCCTTGGATATGCGTATGACTTCACCACTTCAGAATTGAAGAATTACAGCGATGGTTCTCATGAAGTAATGTTGGGGTATTGCTTCAATGTAAAAAAGAAGATTCCGGTTTCCATCCGAAATGTAAGATTCCTATAAGAATTAGGAATTTAACTTCCCATAAGAAACTATCTTTGAAAAGAAACGTATCATCGTATTGGAAATGTTCCGTATAATATTCACAAGTATTGTGCGTTCGATGATAACGTCAAAAACATTTCCGAAACCCAAAAGCGAACAAAGTATGAAAAACCTGATGATTGCCTTAAGCATGCTACTGCTACTTAGTAGCTGTGGAGGCGGTAACCGTGGTCAACTAGTAGGAGTTCAAGGGCGTGAAAAATGGTACCAAGCCGATCCTTATGGCATGGTGTTTATTCCTCAAGGCTCTTTCAACATGGGTCCTAGCGACCAAGATGTACCCTACGCGCAGAATGCAGTATCGAAAACAGTTTCGATGCATGCCTTCTACATGGACAACACGGAAATCACTAACAATGAGTACCGTCAATTCGTGTACTGGGTGCGAGATTCCATGGCACACAGACTCCTTGGCGGCGACCACTTAATTGAAGAAGGCGAATACGGTGAACGTATCGAATGGAGTGAGCGAATTAAATGGGATGACGAAGAGAATATCGAAACCCTAAGCGAACTCTATCTTCCAGAAAGTGAGCGTTATTATCGTCGTAAGGAAATAGATTCTCGAAAACTCAACTTTGAGTACTATTGGATCGATCTTTTGGCTGCAGCCCAAAAGGATTATAGCCGCGACCGTGATCCAGCATCCGGAAGTTTGGCCAATCGTCCGCAGGGTCGAACCGATCGTTCGGTTTATATTAAGAAAGAAATTATCAATGTGTATCCAGACACGTTAAGCTGGATTCATGATTACACTTATTCATTTAACGATCCCATTACAAAAGCTTATTTCTGGCATCCAGCCTATGATGATTATCCTGTTGTGGGTGTCAACTGGCTTCAGTCAAAAGGCTTCTGCGTATGGAGAACTCAGCTCCTAAATAGTTATTTAGAGTCGAACGAAGAAACTTACGTTCAAGATTTCCGCTTACCAACCGAGAGTGAGTGGGAATATGCTGCCCGTGGTGGATTAGCAAATAACCCTTACCCTTGGGGAGGTCCTTATACTCGTAATAGCAGAGGTTGCTTCTTAGCAAACTTTAAACCGTTACGTGGTAATTATATTGACGATGGTGGATTCTATACAGTAAAGGCTACCGCATACTGGCCAAACGATTATGGTTTGTATTGTATGGCAGGAAATGTTGCTGAGTGGACAACCAACGCTTATGATGAGTCGGCTTATAGTTTCATTCATGATTTAAATCCTGACTATACTTATGATGCAAAGGATACCGATCCTCCAGCATTAAAGAGAAAGGTAATTCGTGGTGGATCCTGGAAGGATGTAGCATACTACATGCAAACAGGAACACGTAGCTATGAGTATCAAGATACAGCGAAAGCATACATTGGCTTCCGTTGTGTAATGGACTTCTTAGGAAGAGACAAAGTAGATTTTTAATTAGATTTGTACATCGAACCGGATGATTCAACCTCATCCGGTTAGAAAAAAATATTCAACAAAACACACAATCATTCTAACCAAAACCATTAAAAACACTAGAAAATCATGGGATTAGCTCAATTGACCCAAGGGAAAGGGTTCAAACAGCTCATGTCGAAACTTTACGGTTTCGGTGCGGCAATTGTAATCGTAGGTGCACTCTTTAAAATTCAGCACTGGGAAGGTGCGGGTATCATGCTTACTATCGGTCTCTTGACCGAAGCAGTTATCTTCTTTTTCTCAGCATTTGAACCACCACACGAAGAAGTAGATTGGTCATTAGTTTACCCAGAGCTAGCAGGAATGCATGAGCCAGGTACTGACCGTAAGAAAGCAGCGAAACCTGGTGATCCAGTTGCGCAGTATTTAGATAAGCTTATGGCTGACGCTAAAATTGGTCCAGAGTTAATCAACAGTCTTGGTACTGGGGCTCATAGACGGTTGCTTGGCTAGTCCGGTCGTGGGGGGTCTTGAAGGCGGCGTTCTGGGTTTCACGGAAAGTCTCGCACTGGGATTCTGGGATGGTTGTGCTGATGGAGTGGCACTTGAGCTCGTGGAGGGCTTCGCTGAGGATTTTGGCGACGAAAATTCACAGCAGTCCAACATTTGGCCGTTGTTGCTGGGACAGCAATTTTCAGCGAGACCAAAAGCAGCACATTTTGGATGGGCTGCACACGATTTGCAGCAGTCCAAGAGGAGTCCTTGATCATTCGGGCAGCAATCGCCAGTCAATGAAAGGGCGGCACATGTGCTGTAAGCCGAGCACTCAGTGTTCGACGATAGAGTGGACAGCTTGATGAGTGTGATTGCATTTGTCGTACT
>JBJXGU010000397.1:0-17231 GCA_046160245.1 Bacteroidia bacterium | reverse complement strand
TTATACCATCAGAATACAATCAAAGGTACATCTAATATTCGCTAAAACATTACAAAAATCAGTTTTTTGCGTTTCGAATACGTTGTTCGATCTTGGTGGTAGAGTATCCTTCAACAAAAGGAATGGTTTTTACTACTCCCCCTTTTGCTGTAACAATATCGTATCCCACAATCTCTTCCGGCTTATAATCAGCTCCTTTTACTAATACATCCGGTTGAACTAAACGAATTAGTTCATAAGGAGTAGGCTCATCAAAAAGAATAATGGCTGACACAAATTCCAAGGCTGCCAACACCATGGCTCTGGAGCGCTCATCGTTAATAGGACGGGTAGGACCTTTAATTTTCGAAATAGAACTATCTGTATTTAAGCCTATTACCATCTTATCTCCAAAATCAGCCGCACGTGCCAAATAATCGATATGCCCTAAATGTAGAATATCAAAACAGCCATTGCTGAACACAATCTTACAACCTGCTTTTTGCCAATCATTCAGTTGATCGATCAATTGACTTGAATTCATCAGCTTTTTTTCGATCTTATGAAGGTGACTCATGCTTCTGCCGAGTTTTTATTTTTTACGAAGAAGAATAAACATATCATGGAGTGGGCACCTAAAATAATCAAGAGTAAAGTAGCAACCGTATGACTCATAGTTGCATAAACAATTCCATCGGTTTCAGTTAATCCATATAAAAGTAATCCTTTCGATACCAATAAATGGTAAGCACCAATACCTCCTTGCACAGGAGCGGTCATACCAATTCCACCGAGTACCATAATAAAGAGTGCAGCAGAAGCACCTAATCCTGCCGTTTCCGGAAGTGCGAAAAAGCAAACGTAACTCATCCCAAAGTACATCGTCCAAATAAAGAATGTATGAAAGATAAAGAGTCCTTTGTTTTTGATGAGTGTGAAGCTGCGTAACCCTTCTGCAATTCCGCCCATCAACTTTCCAAATTTTGCAACAAATGCTGGCGGATTTTCCATCTTAAAAACACGAACCAACACTATAATAAAAACAATACCTAAACCTAAAAAGATGCTTATAGCAACTGTACTATTTCCAATTTTTTCGAAGAGTGGATTAAAAATATGTTCATTCAAGAATCCGCCCAATCGATCAAATTCTAAATAGGCAGTGAGTAGAATACAAACAACAAGCATGATTACATCCATCAATCGTTCGACGATGACGGTACCAATTAATTTTTCGAAAGGAACGCCATCGCTCTTATTCAATGCACCACATCTCGATATTTCACCGAGTCGCGGAATGGCCAAATTCGCCAAATAGGCAAACATGACAGCATGATAGGTGGTGACTAATCTTGGTTTATATCCTAATGGCTCAATTAGTTGTACCCAGCGCATCGCTCTACTTACTAAGGCAGCAAAAGAGCAAACGGCACAGAGTAAAAGTAACCAGGGGTTTGCCAATTTCACTTTTTCCCAAACCATCAAAAAATCCTGATTGCGGAACGTAAGCCAAAGCAATGCTGCGCCAATAGTTAAAAACAAGAGATTGCGAAGTACAGATAACAAGATCTTAAGCTTTTACAGGTCGGTTATCGTTATCAGGAAAGCAAAGCCAGGGTTTAAAAGTTTTGGCCGTTTCAAAATCCATGCTTGCATAAGAGATCACAATCACAATATCACCCATGTACATTTTACGAGCAGCCGGACCATTAATACAAACTTCACCGCTGCCCCGCTTTCCTGTAATTACATAAGTTTCAAGACGTTCACCGTTATTTATGTTGAGCACATGTACTTTTTCACCTTCAATAAGGTTTGCAGCATCCATCAAATCGGGATCTAGCGTAATACTTCCAACATAATGCAACTCGGCTTGTGTGATACGAGCTCGGTGAATTTTTGATTTGAGAACCTGAATCGTCATAAGGATGCAAAGGTAGGAAATTTCATTTGCTCCCATAAAGGACTTTGTTTCGATAAGATGGGATTATCTTTTCTTTTATGGTGAGATGGAATGAGGGACTGCATCAAAAGGATTAGTCTGATTATTTTGGAAAGAGAATCGAGCACAGAATCAATTAAAAATTTTACCTTAGCCTCATAAATTATTTTACTAAAAAAATTAAAATTTACAATGATGGATATTGGCAGACCTATGAAAATTTTTATTGTCGAAGACGATGAATTACAAAGCACCTTACTTCGTGATCGAATGATTCGAGATATTCCACATCATGTTCATATTTTTAAAACGGGAGAAGATTGTTTGAAGCACATGGATAAAAGTCCGGATGTAATTATCATGGATTATAATTTGAATAAAGAAGTGAAGGATGCCGCTTCAGGAATACAAATTTTGGAAATTTTGAAAAAAGCGAATCCAGATGTGCATGTAATTATGATGAGTAGTCAGGAACGTTACAGCATCGCTTTGCAAAGTATTCAAAAGGGAGCAGAGCAATACATCATTAAAGATGCAGAAGCCTTCGAGAAAATTTGTAAGATGGTGACGGAATTATAATTAGGTTATATTTTTTTCTTTTGATGGATGTAAAATAATTTTATTTTTTTTCTCGTTTCCTATATTCTTGCTTAAAATTAAATACTGTTATTATGATAAAGTCAATTACAAGTTTAGTATTCTGTTGTTGTCTTCTTGTTTTTTGTGGAGGATGTGGTTCAGCTGAAGTAAAAACGGACGAAGCTAAAAAATTAGTAGAGGGACTTCTCTCCGATTTAAAAAACGAAAACTACGATCGCGTGAATGATTATTTTACATCCAGCTTTAACCAAAGCGAAAGCATGGAAGTGAAAGTGCAAAAGTTTGTGCGACTCATGGACACAACAGGTCCCATTGACTCTTTTGAATTTGTAAGCGAAGAAAAAAAGTATGATGAAGCTTCAGGATACAATCAATGCAGTTTATTTTACAAGGTAAAATGTAGTCGAACCAATTTAAAAGAAACCTTTATTGTAGTAAGTGATGAAGGCAAATTGGGAATCATTTTTTACAATGTGGAGAATTTGGAGGAGTAGAAGGAGATACTAGTTTTGCTTCACACTATTTTTACTTCATGATTTTACTATTTTTTTTACCAGTACAAATTCGTTATTAGTAATTATTAAAGTATATATATTAGTAGGAAGTGATTTAAGACAATCAATTTGTATCGATTCTACATTAGATATTATTTGTGTAGCGACATTACTTCCCATGGAGTTTATAAAAATTAATTGGTATTCTTTGTTAGTTTCCAGTCCGTCAAGAAGAAAATAATCTGAAGTAGGATTTGGGTAAATTTTTAATCTGGTTTTCGAATCTGTAATCTCCACAGAAGGCGTTACGATGCAATTATCATAAAACAGGAAATTATAAGTAGAAATAGTTGGATTCAGAAAATCTGTTTGGATACCAAAATAGTTGGTATGTATTGATGTTTTGAAAGTAGGCGTAAAACTGGTAGTGATGTAGTTGTTGAGTTGCGGATTTCCCAGACAAGAGTATGTTGTATTAATTTTTCCTTTAGAAATAGTAAGGTTATTAAGTATATTTTGAAGTTGTTTTCTAAAAACACCGATTGCATAGTAATCGGTGTTTTTATTGTAAAGTGAAGTATAATAGATATTACTCCAGTTGGGTAATCCAAATAATTTATAAAGACTATCTGAGATTCCATTTGAGTTGAATTCATAAGTTCGAACATGATCGAATGCATAAATTACACCTTGCGCATTAAAGAATACATCTCTCAGGTTTCTGAATCCTGCGGGAGCGTTTAGTTCATGGGCGTAGATGACAGTAAAGGTAGAATCGAGTAATGAATAAAAATAGTTCTGGCCACTAGACGGACCTGAATTATAATTAATTCCAATGAAAAGATTACTTGTAAGTGTGTCTAACTTTAAAAGAGGATAACCAGTAGATGGATCAAATAAATGCATTGTAGTTTTTACATCCCTGTTTAAATCAATTCTAGCTAAGTGAAATTTATTAACTGGTATTAAAGGATCACTTGTAAAGAAAATTGCCACCACATTATTATTTAGTGGATCATATTCAGCTCTTACAATTCTTAATTCGGGTTCATTTGCAATTGAATATTTTGAACTTAAAATTGCCGATTTCATTGATAGATCAAAAGATACAATTATTCCAGAAATTAAGGAGTCTGAAATAGTGCCATAAAAAAGTAATGAGTCTGAAAATACTTTGAAAATGCTCAGCCCGATGTCATATTGTTGATCGAATATTTTACGGGTCCAAATCGTATCCCCATTTTGATTAAAATTTATAAGTACGTTATATACTTTGTCTAAGCTATCGTCATAGCAGAATCCATTCAATAGAATAGAGGAATCGGATAGTTCAAACAAATTATCAAGCGCAACTATTTCTTCAATGTTCATAATCTTACTCCAAAGTATATTTAGCATGGTGTCTGATTTTATAAATACAATACTATTTAGACTACTACTATAATTATATTTTATACTAGCGTAGTATAATGTATTAGAACTATGATATAATTGCCTCGCTTCACTATAATTATTTAAAGTGTCATTTGAACTTTTCGAAATAAATTGTGCATATAAAATGTTTAGATTAAACATGAGTATTACGAAAGTAAAGAGGAAAATATACTTCTTCATCCTGATAATATTAATTAAGAAAACAAATACTATTGAAAATATTTAGACTTGCTTTTGGTAGATTAAAACTGTAGTTTGAATTTTGAAAGAGATTGCATTATTTCTGTTCCACTTTTCGTAGCCGCTATTCTAAATCAAAAATGTAAAAATGGCACTCTTCGATTTGTTTCATGAATTGGAGTATTTAGGTTAGACGAATGTATCAATATTTAATAATACTCTATGAAAAATCTTTCTACTTTATGGATTTCTCTCATATTAACTTGACTTTTTTAAAGGATATAGATTGTGCTTTCTCCTTGAATTTCAAAATTTTGGTCTAAAATAAAGGTGTTTTTATAAATATTTTGATGGATTCAACAGATTCGAGATGATTTTCAGAAGTTAACATTTACTATTTTTCCATTCACCAAATAAGTGTTGCATCATTCGACTTTTTTTCCTAGTTTTCCTCAAAATTCACTAAAACCAAAAGTATGTTTCGTTCGTTATTCCTCTCTGTGGCATTGTTTATTGCTTCAAATTTACAGGCACAAACTATACCTTCTGCTCAAACAATTCCTTACACTCAGGATTTTACCAGCTTGGTGGCTTCTTCAACAACTTATCCTGCAGGATGGCAGGGATGGCAATTAGCAACTTCTTCTTCATCAAGTTTCAGAACCACAGCTGCCACCGCGAATTCATCCTTGCTTGCCAGTAGTACAGCCGCAACTACTACCGGTGGGGTACATAATTATAGCGGTAAGCTGGGTATTCTTTCTTCTTCTTCTATTGATGTAGCATTAGGCTTGGTCGTTAATACAACGGGAAAAACCAATGTGGTGGTAACGTTTGATGTAGCCACTATTCGAAATCTGTATAATGGAAGTACGGAAACGCGTAGGAATAATGTGGAGTTGCAATATCGTGTTGGGAATACCAACGGTACTTTCACTTCACTAACGGCGAGTATCTACGTAAATAATACGACTGCACAAACAACCACTACGGTTCCTCGTAATGGAATGCGTTTTCAATATTTACTTCCACTAGCTTGCGAGAATCAAGCGAATGTGCAATTGCGTTGGGTGCAACGCGATAGTTCCGGTGCTGGATCACGTCCTTCTTTTTGTATCGATAATGTAATTGTTTGTCCAGCACCCATTGTTACTGCCACCGTGGGTGGTGCTTGCGTTGGAAATAATGGCAGCATTAGTTTGTCAGTTTCAGCTGGATTACCTCCGTACACAGTTTCTTGGGATACCATCAACCAACAAGGGCCTATTTTTGCAGTAACTACCGCCTCAAAGACAGCTGCTCATCCCTATTTCGGCGTAGGATTTCCAGTAGGATATGTGCTTGATGGAATACAGGGAAAAGAATTAAATCTAACAAAAGGTGTGAATTATACATTCAATGGAACTTTTCCTGGACACCCTTTTCACGTTACTTCCAGCACTGCTGGAGGGAGTTTTGCAAACGAAGTATTTTCAGGAGTAACGAATAGTCAATTACAAGGTGGCGCAATGGTTTTTACTCCAAATAATACGCATGCTGCATTATTATATTATATGTGCGGAGTTCATTTAAATATGGGCTGGCGCATCAATATAAATAATGGTCAGGCGAGCGGAATGTCCATTTCAAATTTGACACCTGGCAAATATACGGCCGCCGTTTCTTCTGCTGATGGTTGTATCACCACCATCACGTATACAATAGCTACTGGAACACCTGTCGAAGTGAACGTGTCAAGTAATAGCCCTTTATGCGAAGGAAGTACGTTGACACTCGCAGCCAGCGGTGCCGATTTTTATAATTGGAATGGACCATTAGCGTACAGTTCGAATTTGGCATCTCCGCAAATCACGAATGTAAATACAAACCAGGCGGGATATTATTCCGTCTTAGCAACTTCGGTTCAAGGTTGTACCTCTAAAGATTCAGTAGAAGTGGTAGTGAATCAACGACCTCATATTACTACTTTTACTCCAACCAACGGAAGTGCATCAACGTTAGTGAATGTATCAGGAACGAATTTTACGAATGTAAACTCTGTTGAGTTAGGCGGACAATTCGCTACTCCTACTGTGTTAAATCCAACATCGCTCGACTTCAATGTTCCTGCTGGATCAACTTCTGGAAGTATTATTTTATCGAATACCGATGGATGTGTAGATACGAGTGCTTCGGTATTCCTGGTAATCAATGTAAGTCAATTGAATTTAAAATTATTTGTACAAGGGTTTTATTCGGGATCGGGACAAATGATAAGCCCGGTTATGGATCCTTTGGTTTCGGATACTATTACCGTGTCTTTATATGATTCCGCAACGGTTATGGGGCCGCCTTCATTTGTTACAAACGGTGTAATCAATATTGATGGAAATGGAATATTTACCTTCCCTTCTTCGGTAATCGGTAACCGTTATTATATAGCGATTCGCCACCGTAATAGTATTGAAACCTGGAGTAAGTTAACGCATTTATTTACTGCAAGTAGTTTGTATAAGTTCACGCCGTAAGTTTGATTTTACGCAGCGTAATTTCGGCAGGATTTAATTGACGTACGCTTTTTTAGCTTCTAGCGGTTCGCAGATTTTTTTAACACTAGAGGTCATAAGAGGTCACTATAGGTCACAAAAGAATAGTGCACTAGAGAGCACATGAGAAATTTGATTAATTATAGCCCCTCGCCTCTGGAGAGGGGTAGGGGGGAGAGGCTATAACTTTAATGTGGCAATAATCTGTTTTCATGTCGATCAATAAACCTTCATTGATTAAACTTTAATCTAATCGCGAAGCCGCGGTACAATCATACGAGACTCAAGGGATCTCAAAAGAGGAACAAAGAAAATACTCTAGTGCACTTAGTGTCCACTAGCTTCTCGATATTTTTAAACACTAGAGACGCTAAAGGTTACTTAGTGCACTAAAGTTTTTAATTCGAAACCCTCTTGTGATCTCTTGTGCTCTTTTGTGCCCTCTAGTGCCTGCCTGCTGCAGGCAGGTTAATAAAAACAGTATCCAACAGCTCATTCAATCCGAAGAGAAAATTTAATGAAACTAGAAATCAAATAGTAAAATAAGTAACATTATCAATCAACCTCGGTCCATCGGTAAGCACAGCAATACACGCTTGCACTTCATTACATTCACTCCAATCTTGAATAGATTGTAATGATTCGGGATTTACAATTTCAAAATACTCTACTTTTAAAAGTGGACTTTGTTGAATGTATCGAATCACTAATTCTTTAACAGCTTCCACAGTGTGAAAGGGAATGAATTCCTGAGCTGTCATCATGCCTTTGTAGATGAGTGGCGCTGCTTTACGTTGCGGAGGTGTTAGGAGTAGATTCCGAGAGCTCATCGCTAATCCATCTTCCTCTCTCAAAGTATCACAACCTATAACGTTGACGGGTAACCGTAATTGCTTCACCATGTTTTTAACGATGGCTAATTGTTGGAAATCTTTTTTTCCAAAATAGGCAGCGTGCGGATTTACAATTTCGAATAAGCGATGTACCACAGTAGCCATCCCTTTAAAGTGTCCGGGACGAAACTCACCTTCCATCACTTTTTCCAATGCACCGAAATCAATGTCAAGCAATTGTTTCCCGTTTGGATAAATCTCATCTACAGAGGGAAGAAAAGCATAATCACATCCCGCTTGTTTGAGTAAATGGAGATCTGCATCCGGCATTCGCGGATATTTTTCTAGATCCGAAGCATTATTAAACTGTGTTGGATTCACAAAAATGCTACAAACTACTACATCATTTTCTGCTGCCGCTCTGGCAATAAGAGATAAATGTCCCGCATGCAATGCTCCCATCGTCGGAACAAATCCAATCTTTTTTCCGGCTAAACGATCGGCGTTTAGTGTGGATTGTAAATCAATTACAGTGGCGAAGGGAATGGGCAAGGAGAGGGAAGTAAATTTCGATTTATCAGTAGGGTTGATTTTATGGATCGAAACAAAATTAATTTTATTTGTAATTCATCTTTTCACGATACCATTCATTGAATGGCTTTTCTTTCGAGTGAATGGGCATCTTGCGAATACCATCTTTCGATTTAAACAAGCTATCTAAAATATGCTTGCGTGCACTAATGCCGGTCCAACTCATGATCTCACGTTTTAACATTGCTTTTTTCCATGCATAGTAAAACCATTTCTCAGTACGATTCACATGGCCTTTGTCGACAAACAATTTTCTATTTTGTAGAAGAAGACGAGGGATATCAATTTTTACGGGACACACATCTTTACAACTTCCACAAAGTGTGCTTGCATGACTCAAGTGTTGCATCTCCACATGTTGCAATGGAAGAGTGACTGCTGCAATGGGTGATGGGAAATCATTTACACCCGCTGTATGGTAAACAGGACAAACGGTTTGGCAAGCGCCGCACTTAATACAAGATAATGCTTGTCGCTGTTGATCATGTGCCAATACATCGCTACGTCCATTATCAAGAAGAATAATATAAAGTTCTTCTGGTCCATCTAAATCTTCCGCTTGCTTAGGCCCACTAATAATATTATTATACGTTGCTAACGTTTGCCCTGTGCCGTAAGTACTAAGTAAAGGCAGGAACAAATCCAAATCGCTTAGTGCAGGTAACATTTTGTCAATACCCGCAAGTACAATATGTGTTTTAGGCAAGGCTGCAGTAAGCTGCGCGTTCCCTTCGTTTTCCAAAATAACAACAGCACCTGGATCTGCTATTAAAAAATTACATCCTGTGATTCCTACATCAGCCGTTTGAAAGGCATCGCGTAAGTGATCACGAATAAATCGAACAATGCCCTGTGCTTCTGCATCTGCAGGCAATCCAAGTTTATCGTGTAACAGTGAAGCAATTTCTTTTGTTGATTTGTGCAAAGCAGGCAACACCATATGCGAACCTGTTTCGTCAGCTGCATGAACAATAAAATCGCCCGTATCGGTTTCGGAAAATTGAAATCCTTCATTTTCTAAAAACGCATTCAACCCTATTTCAGAAGCGGTATTCGTTTTCGATTTGATTATTTCTTTTGCTCCCGATTTTTTTAAAATTTCTAAAATCGCTTCTAAAGCATCCGTGATGTCTTGCGCCCAAATTACTTTCCCGCCCGCTTTGATAAAGTTAGATTCAAATTCAATTAAGTATTTATCGAGATTTTCAATCGTCTTCCATCTGGTAAATGCTGCACGGTTTCGAGCCAATTCCAAATTACTGTATTGGCTGCTTCCTTTTTCAAACTGAATTTTCTGAATTTTCGATGCCGACAAAGCCCTTTCAGACCAAGTATCTCCTTGAATATCAATAATATTTGAGGTTGGGCTTTCCAAAACTAGCGTGGTCATAGATTCATACAAACCTACTCGAGATGTACCATAGAAACAAGAGAAATTTAGGGGATTTAAGAATGTTGTCGATAGGTATATGTGAATAAGGAAGAATGTTGGATGTGTTCGTTGAATTCCATATCTCTTTCAACCATTATGTCACCACTAACTCGTAAGTATTGAATTTTAATCATAAATAATTTTTATTTTCATGCCCTTATGTTATTTGGTTCAATACTCTTCCTCATTTTCTTTTTATGGTTGGTAGGTAATGACCTTATTTTGATTTTATGGTTCGATCGCTGGCGAGAAGAAGAAAGATCTATTCGTAGAATTAAAAGAAATCCGAATCTTCATTTTTTAAACCATCGTAACAAACTTGAACCCATTTTGGTGAAGCATTTGGAGTACTATCGTCGGCTAGATGAAAATTCTAAAGTAAAATTTCTTTTTCGTTGTCGAGTAGTAATTAATCAAAAGAAGTTTGTTGGAAAGGAGAATTTAGAAATTACAGAAGAGATAAAAATATTATTGTCCGCATCTATGGTTCAACTTACCTTTGGTTTGCGAGATTTTGAATTGCCAGATTTTCATACGTTCATTATATACCCAGGAGTATATAAATCACCAATGACAGGCATTCTGCATCGGGGAGAAACCAGTATGAAAGGATACGTAGTGCTTTCCTGGCAGCATTTTATGGAAGGGTACGAAAATTCGGAGGATAAATTAAATTTGGGGTTGCATGAGCTGGCGCATGCTTTAGACTTAAGCCGAATTGTGAAATCGGCAGACCCAGATTTTTATGAATACTTTTTAAAATTTCAAACGGCTTCGGGAGATGTTTTTAACGAGGTGAATGAACAAGATCAACATTTTTTACGCAAATATGCAGGTACCGATGAACGTGAATTTTTTTCAGTTTGTGTGGAACATTTTTTTGAAGATCCTAATGGATTTAAATTGCACCTTCCGAAGTTATACCAACACTTATCGACCTTGTTAAAACAAGATCCGATCATGTTAGGGAAAACAGAACATACGCAATTGAAATGGAAGTCGAATTTTCCCGAAAGGCAACAGCTTTTGGAAATCGATAAAGTAAAGTTTAAAAGTGATTTTCCATTCTGGCATGCTTCCAGTGGAATAATAATTCCAATCGCATTATTTAGTATTATTGTTGGTATGGATCCCCAATTGGAAATTGTCGATGTGCTGTTTCCTTTTTCTTTCTTTTTTGTTATAGGTATTGTTAACTTTTTTATAAGATCAAAGCAAATAATTGTTTCAGAAGAATTCATCTTCATCTATTCGCCTATAGTGACTTCATGGAAGAAGACTTTTTTGATAGAGAATTTAATCACAATAAAGTACTTTGAAAAAAGGCCAATTGGCGCATTAAAATTTACCTTTCTGAATGCAGGGCAAGTGGAAACTGAGGAATTTCGATTGGGAATGGACCGATCGGAATACAATCGTTTGAAAGAGTCTATGAATAATAAAGAAGTTCTAATGTCTAGGTAGTATCCCCTAATTCGGGGATTTTTGACCGGTTTGCTTTACTGGTTTTGTTATAAAAGCTAAGTTTGATTCCAATAATCATTAACTCCTTAAATTATTAGGAATTCAAACAATGTTATTTACTTTCAAATTCATGTAATATGATAGAACAAACACAAAAAAATAAACTCGCATTTGAAGGAGTTTATCTTTTAGAAAATCCTCAAGCGGTTTTAGTGTTGAAAGGTAATGGAGATGAGTTTTACGGGTACATTTCAGATGGAGAGCATGCTTACAAAATAATTGGCGAGATGACTGCGGATTTTCTCCGACTCATCAAAGCAGAAGGAACCGATAGAGCGGTCAACTACCTCGCTCTGGATGAGAATGGCAATTTAATGTTAACAGATGAACAGCTTCGGGTAATTTATTTTACACGATCCTCGGAATCAGTAGATGAATTGATTACTTCTATAGAAAAGCAAAGGGTCACAAAAAAGGATACTAAAACGAATAATAACTCAGATCTTTCGAAGGGTTCGTCCTTAGGGAAAAATTGGGAATCCTATGCAAACAAAAAGTTTTTGCATATCTATACTGGAAATGGAAATGCAGCTAAGTGGGCGTATTATCTCTTTGCTAATGGTGGCTTCTATTTTAAAAGTAGTGATTCGGATTTGAGTAGTTTTAGTTATTCCGATTTTAATTTGATTTCGTCAGACTTAGATGCCGGCAAATGGACCGTAGAATTTAAAGAAGGTAATGAGTTTTTAGTGTTGTCATGGAATTCCGGACAGAGATTATCACTGCAAATTCAGAAAGCAGAGTTTGGGTATTTACTGAATGGAGTCCAGTATTTTTTAGTAGGCCATGAAGAATATGAATAGTATTTTTTTATTCCTGTTGAGAAGCTTTAAATAACCAATACACTTTAGGATTTTAGTTTATTTCCAATACCAAATCTTCCGGCTCTACAAGCGTGCCTTCAGGTAAAATGATATTTTGAATTTTTAAATCAGATACCGCCGTAATGGTCGTTTCCATTTTCATCGCTTCAATGGTAAAGAGAGGTGTGTTCTTTTTTACTTCTTGTCCTGGCTTCACAAAGATTTTACTGAGTAACCCTTGCAACGGGGTACCAATTTGACGCTCGCCACTTGCTTTTGCATGGCTTATTTTCTTTACGTTCGCTTTTTTATCTTGTACTTCAATGGAGCGAGTTTGACCATTGAGTCGGAAGTAAACTATGCGTTTTCCTTTCTCATCAACATCACTAACATATAATAGCCGAATTAAAATCTTTTTACCTTTTCCAATTTCTACCATGATCTCTTCATTGTTTTTCATACCAAAGAAGAAAATGGGTGTTGGAAGTGTACTTACATCACCAAACTCTTTTACAAAAAGAAGATAATCTTCAAATACTTTCGGGTAAAATTGCCAACTCAAAAAATCGAGAAACGATAAATGCTTACCAAATTTTTCTTTGAATTGGTTGTAGGCAGCATCTAATTCAATGGGTAGTAAATGAGCATTCGGTAAATCGGTATATGGGATTTCATTTTTCAAAACTATCTTTTGCAATTCTTTCGGAAATCCACCCGGCGCTTGTCCAATATCTCCTTTGAAAAAACTTTTTACACTTGACGGAAAACTGATGGAATCCCCTTTCGTGAAAATATCTTCTTTGGTTAAACTATTACTCACCATAAAGAGCGCCATATCACCTACCACTTTCGAGCTAGGTGTCACTTTTACGATATCACCAAAAAGTTGATTCACGTCTGCATAGGCTTGTTTTATTTCTTCCATATTGTCGCCTAATCCAAGTGATATGGCTTGTGGTCGAAGGTTAGAATATTGGCCACCTGGAATTTCATGATCATACACTTCTGCAGTTCCAGCCATCAATCCGCTTTCGAATGGATAGTAATAATCGCGCACGCGCTCCCAATAATTGCTATGTTGGTTGAGATGTGTTACATCGTGATCAACTTCATGCTTTGTGTTACGAAGAGCTTCTACCAAACTATTAAAGTTGGGTTGAGAGGTGAGTCCACTCATGGAAGCAAGCGCAACGTCTACCACATCCACACCTGCTTCAATGGCTTTCAAATACGTAGCAGCCTGGATGGAGGAAGTATCGTGAGTGTGAAGATGGATGGGTAGCGAAACTGTTTTTTTTAATTCTTCAATGAGTAGGGTAGCGGAATACGGTTTCAGTAATCCTGCCATGTCCTTAATACAAAGTATATGCGCGCCTTTGTCTTCTAAGTCTTTTGCTAAATCTAAATAATAGTTTAAATTGTATTTCGTTTTCTTCGGATTTAAAATATCTCCGGTATAACTGATGCAAGCTTCCGCAATTCCACCCGTACGTTCACGCACAGCATTGATGCTTACTTCCATCGACTTGGTCCAATTGAGTGAATCGAAAATTCGAAATATATCCACTCCGTTTTTCCAGCTTTGTTCAATAAAACTCTCTACTAAATTATTGGGATAGGCAGAATAGCCAATGGCATTGTTGCCTCGAATCAGCATTTGCAAACAGATATTCGGAATAGCTTCTCGTAACAGTTGTAATCTTTTCCATGGACACTCATGAAGGAAACGCAAGGCTACATCAAAAGTAGCACCGCCCCACACTTCCATGCTAAAAGTTTGTGGATGATGCAATGCATAGTTGCGCGCTACTTGTAAGAAATCCGTTGTACGAACTCTGGTAGCCAGTAGTGATTGATGCGCATCACGGTAAGTGGTATCGGTGAACTTAACTTTCTTTTCGGATGAAAGCCATTTCGCAAATTTTTCTGGACCCATATCATCCAGCTTTTGCTTCGTTCCTGCACGCGGAGGTCCGGTAATTTTTGAAGTAGGTAATCGAGGCAGATCGAAAGTGCGCGATGGATCCATCTTGGTCACATCGGGATTTCCATTCACAATAACGTTGGCGACATACCGAAGTACGCGAGTTCCGCTATCTTGCTTTTTTCGAAAGTTAAAAAGTTCAGGATATTTTTCGATGAACTTCACCGTCGCTTCTCCACTTTGAAAAATAGGATGATTAATCACATTCTCTAAAAAGGGAATGTTGGTTTTTACTCCTCGAATTCGAAATTCGGTTAAGGTTCGATGCATTCGTCGACTTGCCCCCGCTAATGTTCTTCCCTGTGCAGTAATCTTCACTAGCATCGAATCAAAGAATGGAGAAACTTTTACTCCCTGATAAGAACTTCCTTCATCGATGCGGATACTATTTCCTCCTGCATTTCGGTAAGCGATGATGGTACCATAGTCGGGCTTAAAATCATTTTCAGGATCTTCAGTTGTAATACGACACTGTATCGCAAACCCCCGACATTGAATATCGGCTTGAGAATAAATTTCGATCATCGGTGAATTCAATGCAGCACCGTCGGCAATATGTATTTGTGCACATACGATGTCGTATCCCGTTACTTGTTCAGTTACGGTATGCTCCACCTGAATACGTGGATTCACTTCTATGAAATAAATATTCTCCTCGGAGTCCACTAAAAATTCGACAGTCCCTGCATTATCATACTTCACAAAACGGGTGATGGCCAATGCATACTTGTATAATTTATCTTTTGTAGTTTGTTTTAAGCTCGGAGCAGGTGCAATCTCAACTACTTTTTGGAAGCGTCGTTGCACAGAACAATCGCGCTCATATAAATGTACAATGTTCCCGTGTTGGTCACCTAAAATTTGCACTTCAATATGCTTTGGATCTTCAATAAACTTTTCAATGAAGATGGTATCATCTCCAAAAGCATTACCTGCTTCACGTCGGGCTTCATCAAAGGCTTTTTCTAATTCTTCTACTTTACGAATCACACGCATTCCGCGACCACCACCTCCAGCACTTGCTTTCAATATAACAGGGAAGCCTATCCGTAAAGATTCGGATTTCGCATCTTGAACGGATTTTAGTGGAATTTGATTATCTTCAATGACGGGAACGCCCGCTTTTTTTGCTACTAATTTACTGGCGACTTTATCGCCCAGTTGTTCCATTGCTTCTGGTGAAGGTCCAACGAAAATAATTCCTTCTTCTCGGCAACGACGAGCAAAGGTTACGTTTTCCGATAAAAATCCATACCCGGGATGAATAGCATGCACTTGATTTTCCTTAGCAACCGCAATGATCTTTTCTATATCGAGGTAGGGCTTTAGTGGTTCTGTATCTTTCCCGATTTGGTACGCTTCATCCGCTTTGTATCGATGTAAGGAGTAGCGATCTTCATACGTGTAAATGGCGACAGTACGGATGCCTAATTCGGCAGCAGCCCGAAGTGCACGAATAGCAATTTCCCCTCTATTAGCGACCAGTAGTTTATGAATGCGTTGCATAGTATTTTCTCAAGTTTTTCTTATACGTGAAGCCTAATAATTCGTTACAGTATATTTTGCTTTAAAATCGTTGCCTTTCCCTCTATAAAAGCCAAAAAAGAGTTAAGAATTGCTATTTCTTTTTTCTGTCCACTGAAGAATTGGAGCAGATTTCAAACATATTGTGTTGTCAAATGTAATAATTTAAGTTTTGATGAGAGCCCTCATCTTGTCGTCATAATCACTTCACCTTTGATTCATGCTGGTACCCCCATCTTTGTCATGTTCTCATTAGAGTATTTATTTAGATATTTCCCATCAATAGGGTTGTTGATTGGTTAGGTTAGAAGGTCTTCGGTTTCGGAGGCCTTCTTTTTTGGTGCCTCGAGTTCCCTCAGCCAAAACCTCGAGTTCCCTCAGCCAACACATCGAGTTCCCTCGGCTAACACCAACTTTCCTCTGTAAAAGCTCCAAATTATTCGATCATTTCAAATTGAAAAAGTGTTTCAATCCACTCATGTGTTCGAAAAGGAAGGCCTCTATTATTTTGATTCTTGAATGACGAATTTGGATAAAGTTTTTTTGTAGGAATGGAGCATAAAAAAAAGGACCAAACACCTTGTGATTTTCACAATGCATTCAGCCCCTTTTATCTAATCAATCGTACTCTAGTACTAACTCTAAAGAACCACTTAACTAATTCTCTAACGAATTCCTTTCAGTCTATATTGTGATTGGAGGACCTATGTAAAAAATACTTTTGTTAGATGTGTTTCTTTGCCTTGAAAATAGACTTGTATATAATTTTATATCCCAAGATGTCAATTTATTGATTTGTTAATCAATTACATATGAAAATTTATATGCCAAACTGTCCAATACATAAGAATCTGATGTATATTTGCGTTATTAAATTAATATTTGCGACATGATTTACTCATCAGAACTCATAAAAGGCACATTAAAAACCATCATTTTAAAATTGTTGAAAGACAATAAAAGAATGTATGGATATGAAATTACACAACGTGTGAAGGAATTAACCCATGATAGAATTCAATTAACGGAAGGAGCTCTGTATCCTTCTTTACATGCATTAGAAGCGGATGGAATTCTAACCACAGAAACAGAATACATCGGGAAAAGAGTTCGAAAATATTATTCGTTAAGTCAGAAAGGTAAAACGGTAACGAAAGAAAAAATTTCGGAGTTTGCCGATTTCATGAACACGATGAAATTTCTATTGGATATCAAAACAGATATTGCATAAATGTATTGCCTCAACGAAAAGCAAATTTATTTTATACTCGACGACATTAGACGTAATGGCGTGGAGCTGGAGGACCTGCAGTCAAATCTCCTGGATCATATTTGTTGCATCATTGAACAAGAACTCGAAGAAAACGGAGACTTCGAGCAATTTTA
>JBJXGU010000396.1:0-4757 GCA_046160245.1 Bacteroidia bacterium | reverse complement strand
CAGTATAATGTTTTACTACATACGTTCAATTACGATTGCCGAAGCTCCGCCGCCGCCATTACAAATTCCCGCAGCACCAATTTTACCATTGTTCTGTTGCAAAACACTCAGCAAGGTAACAATGATTCTAGCGCCCGAACAACCTAAGGGATGACCAATTGAAACTGCTCCACCGTTTACATTTACTTTGGAAGTATCTAAATTCATGGCATTGTTATTAGCAATGGCAACAACAGAAAACGCTTCGTTGATTTCAAAATAATCTACATCCGTCATCTTGATTCCTGCTTTCTCTACTGCTAATGGTAAAGCTTTAGAAGGGGTAGTAGTAAACCATTCGGGCGCTTGTTGGGCATCTGCAAAAGCACGAATTTTTGCAAGTGGTTTTATTCCTAACGCTTCTGCTTTTTCTTTACTCATCAATACTACGGCTGCAGCACCATCATTCAAGGTACTCGCATTAGCGGCAGTGACACTTCCATCTTTCACAAACACGGGACGCAACGAAGGAATTTTATTAAAATCTACTTTTTTGTATTCTTCGTCTTCGTTGATCAACAAGGCTTCTTTTCCTTTTTGTGGAATACTTACAGGCGCAATTTCATCTTTAAATAAACCTTTCGACCAAGCCGATTGAGATCGTTTGTACGATTCGATAGCATAAGTATCTTGCTCTTCACGACTTATTTTACACTCTGTAGCGCAAAGTTCAGCCGCATTTCCCATGTGGTAATCTTTGTACACATCCCATAAACCATCTTTCACCAAACCATCAATCATTTGAGCATGACCTAAACGATAGCCGTTACGTGCTTTGTCCAAATAATAAGGAACTGCACTCATGTTTTCCATTCCACCTGCTACAACAATATCATTGTCGCCAAGCATAATGCTTTGCGCTCCTAACATGATGGCTTTCATTCCCGATGCACAAACTTTATTTATCGTAGTGCCGGGAACGTTAGTAGGAATTCCAGCGAAAATGGAAGCTTGCGTGGCAGGTGCTTGTCCTACGTTGGCTTGCAATACATTTCCCATCAAAACTTCATTCACTTGCTCTGGCTTTATACCCGCTCTTTCTAATGCCGCTTTGATGGCAGTTGCTCCAAGTTGTGTGGCTGGTACTCCAGCTAATACGCCGCCAAAACTTCCAATGGGAGTACGAACAGCAGAAACAATATATACTTCTTTCATAAATCTTGATTTGAGAATGCAAAATTAGTTAAAACGGAGATTGAAGCAGCTTGCTTTTTTAGATTGTCTTTATTCGAGAGGTAGGGTCTTTAATGAGAGTAAGATGAATTTCGTGGTTTTGTTTAGATGTTTTATCAATTCTACACCTGATATAATGGCTGTTTTTATTCTTCGCTTTTTCTCTTAAACCATTGGACTTAGTATTGTTGATAGCCAATAGGATTATTTTAAGTAGAATGTACTAATTTTCACTTTTTATTCTGTGAGTTAGTTTGGTTGTCAATAAGATGCACTGTCCTGTGAACAGATGATTCTTCTTTTTTAGTTGAATTTACAAGCCTTGTTTATGAACATTTTTTGGCTTTAATTTTTTCTCTAAACTGTAAACCAATGCTTTAAAAACGTACCTTTGCGCCATGAATACCTTCCAAGAACTGGGCTTAGACGCTCGATTGGTGAAAAGCGTTGAAGCACTGGGCTTTGTGACGCCTACCCCCATACAATTACAAGCAATTCCTGCCCTTCTAGAGGGTGGACGTGATCTCGTTGGATTAGCGCAAACCGGAACAGGCAAGACTGCCGCCTTCGGACTTCCTCTTTTACAATTGATCGATCTTTCAAAAAATTATCCTCAAGCATTAATTCTGGCTCCAACTCGTGAGCTCTGTGTGCAGATTTACAACGACCTTCAAAATTTCTCAACAGAAATGAAAGGTTTTGAGTCAGTGCCCGTTTATGGCGGAGCAAGTATCATGGACCAAATGCGCAAAATCAAGCGTGGTGTACATGTGGTAGTAGCCACACCAGGTCGTCTAATCGATTTGTTGAAGCGTAAAGCATTAGATTTAGGAAAAGTTAAAATTTTAGTTTTAGATGAAGCCGATGAAATGTTAAACATGGGCTTTAAAGAAGACATCGATTATATTTTAGAAAATACTCCTGATGAACGTAATACTTGGTTGTTTTCTGCAACCATGCCACGTGAAGTGAGCAACATTGCTAAAAATTACATGGATAATCCATTTGAGATTACCACTGAATCACGTCTGAAAGGAAATGAAAATATTGAGCATTGCTACGCGATGGTGAAAGCGCGTGATCGTTACGCTGCTCTGAAACGTTTTGTGGATGCGAATGTTGAAATTTTTGGAATTATCTTCTGTCGTACTCGAATGGAAACGCAAGAAGTTGCGGAGCATTTAATGCGTGATGGGTATAACGCCGATTCATTGCATGGAGACTTGAGTCAAATACAGCGTGATAAAGTAATGAGTCGCTATCGTGATCGTAGTTTACAATTGTTAGTAGCAACGGATGTCGCTGCTCGTGGTATCGATGTGCAAGATGTTACTCACGTAATTCACTATAATCTTCCCGATGAATTAGAAAATTATATGCATCGTAGTGGAAGAACTGCACGTGCTGGTAAAACAGGAATGTCATTGGCCATCGTTCATACAAAGGACATGGGTCGTATTCGCCAAATCGAAAGATCGACAGGTCGTACTTTTAAGCAATTGCAAGTTCCCAATGCTATGGAAGTTTGTGAGAAGCAGTTGATGAAATTAGTGAAGAAGATTCACGAAGTTCAAGTAAACGAAAAAGAAATTGAACCTTACTTGCCTTCTATTTATGAAGAGTTTAAAGACCTAGATCGTGATGCATTGATTCATCGCTTGGTGTCGATTGAGTTTAATCGCTTCCTCGAATATTATAAGAATGCGCCAGATCTTAATGCCGATGTTCGTGGTGTTAGAGGTGAGCGTGGAGAAAGCGGTGGTGGTCGTGCTTATGGGGATGCGCATAATCGCATGTTCGTGAGCATCGGTTCTAAAGATGGATTAGATAAAGGTAAATTATTGCGATTTATTTGTGATACTACAGGTGAGAAAGGTGCGGTCTTCGGTCGTATCGATGTGCAGGGTGTATATTCTTTTGTGGATGTTGAACCCGATCGTATAGCAGCTGTAATGGCTGGATTGAATGGCGCCATGTATGAAGATCGTAAAGTTCGTACAGAGTTAAGCGAAAGCAAAGCAGGAAGTAACGGCGGAAGAAGTAGTCGTAGCAGTGATAGTCGTGGTGGCGGACGTAGTAGTGGTGGTCGTGGCGGTGAAAGCCGTGGTCGCAGTGGTGGTGAGGGCAGAAATTTCGGAGGCGATAGAGGTCGTGGTGGAGAAGGAAGAAGCTACGGTGGTGATAGAAGTCGCAGCGATGGTGGAAGAGAACGTTCAACAGAACGTAAACGTGAAATGTCGACTGAAGGAAGTGGAGAACGTTCATTTGGACGTGACCCATGGAAGGACGACAAGCCAGCTAGAAAAAGTAGCAGCAGCGAAGGAAAAAAAGAGAAAGCAGGATCGGAAGGTTCAGCAAGAAAGGATAAATATAAATCACGCTGGTAATTTTATCGAGTGTTGATTAATTGAAGATAAATTCAAAAGACAATAAATAGAAAATACATATTCAATCTATGCACGAGAGTATTCTGATCATCGACTTTGGTTCACAATTTACACAGTTGATAGCACGACGCGTTCGAGAGTTGAATGTGTATTGCGAAATTCATCCTTATAATCACCTTCCCGAAATGCATAAAGGGATTAAAGGAATTATTTTAAGTGGAGGACCTGCTTCCGTGCGTGAAGAGAATGCACCTTCTGTGGATACAAAATCTTTGCGTGGACGTTTTCCAGTATTAGGTGTTTGTTATGGCGCTCAGTTAATGGCGTTACAAGGCGGTGGTAAAGTGAAAGCTTCCAATACGCGTGAATATGGTCGTGCTCAGCTCACCGTGCAGCAGAGTGGAGATGTGTTTTTGGATGATGTGAAAGATGAATCTCAAGTGTGGATGTCGCACTCTGATTCAATTACCGATGTTCCCGAAGATTTTAAAATTATAGCAAGTACGCATGATGTAAAAGTGGCTGCTTATCATATTCAAGGGGAGAGTACCTACGGACTTCAATTTCATCCGGAAGTAGTACACAGTGCAGAAGGAAAAAATTTACTTAAGAATTTTATTTATAAAGTCTGTGGTTGTAAAGGCGACTGGACACCAGGCTCGTTCATTGATGAGACGGTAGAAAGTTTAAAGAAGCAACTCGGAAATGATCAGGTAATTCTCGGATTAAGTGGTGGTGTGGATTCTGGTGTTGCGGCGATGTTGTTACATCGTGCCATCGGTAATAATTTGCATTGTGTGTTTGTGAATAATGGATTGCTTCGTAAAAATGAGTTCGAACAAGTATTAGATACCTATCAGCATTTCGGATTAAATATTCATGGAGTAGATGCAAGTGAAGAATTTTATAGAGAGCTAGCCGGAGTAAGCGATCCTGAAGCCAAGAGAAAAGTAATCGGTCGTGTTTTTATAGAAGTGTTTGATGCGAAGGCTCACGAGATAAAAGTTGTTAAGTGGTTAGCGCAAGGAACAATTTATCCCGACGTGATTGAATCAGTATCGGTGAAAGGTCCATCAGCAACCATAAAATCGCATCATAACGTGGGCGGCTTACCGGAAAAGATGAAAATGAAAGTGGTGGAGCCATTACGAAGTTTAT
>JBJXGU010000395.1:0-41870 GCA_046160245.1 Bacteroidia bacterium | reverse complement strand
ATGCTGAGTTGCTTTTAATTGCTCCTCTAAATCTGACATATCATTATGCTTATAACGATAACGTTGCGCTTTGCACAAACGCACTCCATCAATGATAGAAGCGTGATTTAATTCATCACTAATGATGGCATCTTGCTCATTGAGTAAAGGTTCAAAAACCCCGCCATTAGCATCGAATGCAGCAGCGTACAAGATGGTGTCTTCTGTTCCTAAAAACTCAGAAACTTTTCTTTCTAATTCTTTATGAATATCCTGTGTTCCACAAATAAATCGTACACTACTCATTCCAAAGCCATGAGTATCGATTGCATTTTTAGCAGCGTCGAGTACACGTTGATGGGAAGATAGTCCCAAATAATTATTCGCACAAAAATTTATCACCTCTAAGTTATTAGCGGTGATATCGGCACCTTGAGGAGTACTAATTACTCTTTCTTTTTTATAGAGACCGGCTTCCGTTATTTCTTGTAACTCCTTTGCGAGCACGGGTTTTAGTGTATTGTACATAGATGACTTTTGAGAGCATAAAGTTAAGAAACTTCACGAATCAATGCTAAAGAAAAAAAGATCACTATTTTAGCCCTTCCAAGAACACTTAACATGAAAAAAATCCACTATTTTTTATTCATCCTCCTTACTAGCATTTTTTCCCGACAAGTGCTCGCCCAAGGCCCCGTTTCTTTGCGCTGTGCGAATGTATTTCCCAATGGCAATGTTCAAATCAAATGGGTGAATCCCACACCTAATTCAGGTCTCATTTTCCGGGCCATTTATAGAGATGGGGTGAATATCGCCACGATAAATGTGGACACAGTCACCACCTATTTAGATACTCAAGCAAACGGGAATCAACAACCCCACATCTATGATATCATAAGTTCTTACCTGCCTATTCAGGTTTTTCAAAGTAATTACATCTCTTCCATTTTCTTAACAGTAGTAAACAATATTTCCAATGCTAATCCAGGTCAGGCCACCTTGACTTGGAACATGTTACCCTTGCAATCTTCTTCGGGTAATTATACCGCTTTTTCCGATTATCAAACAGGAAGCATGGCGCAACTTGGGAATTTTTGGCCGAACTTTACCGCAACTGAAACGATAACCGACTGCCAACATACCATACATCATCAAATTGTAGTAAACGATGCAACGGGTTGTGTTTCGAACTCCAATCTAACGACAGGTGTATTTTCGCAATTAGGAAATGTGGTTGCCAATCCGGATTTGCGATGCGTGAGTGTTTTACCCAATGGAAATGTTCAGTTAACATGGCTCACACCTTCCGGATCCTCTACCGATTTTAATAATTATAAAATCAAAAGAAATAATGTAATCATTGATTCTGTTGGAGTATTTCCTCAAACATCTTTTGTGGATGCTGGCATCAATGCCAACAATTTCAAATACGACTACACGGTTGTTTCTAATTCAGGTTGCTCCGGCGATAAAGTCGGAAGTAATTCCGTCAATACATTATCCAGCATTCATCTTGTTACATCTACACCTTCTTCGTCTTCATGTCAAGTAGATTGGAATGGGATGCCGTTGTTGCCAACAGCTGGCTTCTACGAGGTAAAAAGAGATTTAGGAAGTGGTTACATTTTAATCAACAACACATTAAATTTAACTTATTTGGATGCAAATATTCCGGGACCGTCTACTGCATTCTATAAAATTACGGTGAACGATATGAGTGGTTGCATTTCCAGTTCCAACATCAGCAATCCTGTTATTATTACTTCACTATTTGATCACTCAGGAAGCAATAAACTGATTACTACTTTCCCCAATCCGGTTGTTGATAAATTGTATTTTTCAAAACCGGTACAAGAATTACTTATTTATGATATTCTTGGAAAATGTGTATTCATGCAATCTCAACGAATCGCCGAATTAGATCTTTCAAATTTGAAAGCCGGTCGTTACACAACTAAGATGATTGTTGACCATCAATTGGTAGCTATTTCTTTTATTAAAGATTAAGGGATTTCGAAATTAATTAAGGACGTGCCATTTTCTTGTTTTAACTAAAGTCAGAATAGCTGTATACCAAATTCTTGTCGCCAAATAATCGGGCAAAATCGTTTAAAAAAGGGAAACGGGAGTTTTGCTATTATCTTTGATCGAAATGTCTGGAAAAATATCGTTCAACATCTTTGCCATCCTGGTCGCCCTACACTTTATTGTAGGCACCCAATCTGCCTTTTCGCAGCCCGGATATACCCCGAAGCTGGATACCTTAATTGTAAAGAAAGGGAATTTAGAAACCATCACGATTAAAAACAATCAAGGAAAAACAATTGAAATTATTCGCCTTAAGAATGGAAAACGAAACGGAGCACATAAGGTTTATTCTCCCCAGGGAATCTTGTTGTTGGAGGAGAATTTTATCGACAGTTATCTACATGGTGATTTCAAAAGTTACGAGCACAACGGAAAGCTGGTAGAAAAGAAAAAATATGTTTATCTGCCCGACTCCAGTAAATCTTATTTGCACGGCGAACACATTGTTTATTCAAACGGAATACTGAGTGAAAAGAGCCACTATCATTTAGGGAGATTACATGGAAAATTTCAGGAATATTATCCATCAGGCTTACTGAAAACAAAAGTAAAATATGAATATGGGCTAATAGTTGGTGAAAAATCACAATACAATGCGGATGGCAAATTGCAATACATTTTCCATTACTCCATTAAGGAGGTTAATGGCAATAAAGTATCGGTAAAGAATGGGATCCATCAATCTTACAATAATAACGGAAGCTTGGCATCACATATCCAATTCAAGGATGACAAAAAAGAGGGAAAGTGTTTAGAGTACCATGCAACGGGTGTACTTCGAAAATCCACAGTTTACAAAGAAGACAAACTTCATGGTGAGATGCAGGACTATTACGAAAATGGAACTATGGAGCGAAGTGCCATTTATTATGAGCTCATTCAATTAGGCGACACTACGCTGAGAAACGTTTACGATGGCGAAAAAATCCAATACTATAAGTCCGGAATGATTCAGTCGAAAGAAAAATACCTTATGGGACAGAAAACAGGAACATGGGAACGTTTCTACGAAAGCTCAGGTCTATTGCAAGAAAAAACAAGTTATGAAAATAATTTAAAAACAGGTCCGTCCCTGTATTTCGATAATACCGGAAACAAAACGTCGGAATCCAACTATTTTATTTTAAAAACCGACAGTGGAAATTTCTCCATGAAACAGGGTCCTGAGAAAGCTTGGAAAAATAATGTGTTAACCATGGAAACGCAATTCCGCAATGACAAAGAGGACGGAACAAGAACATCTTACTATAACAACGGTACAATTGCCTCTACCATGCAGCTCAAGAATGGATTACCACAAGAAGCCAACATCGAGTACTTTGAAAACGGAAAGATAAAATCATCCAGAACCTATCACAGCTATTACGATTATAGTAATAATCCGAAATACAATTCGGTGGGCTGGTATCTGCAATACGATACAACGGGCTATCTGAATAACAAAGTATATTTCGACACAGCAGGTCAGGTAATACAAACCATCCTCTACAAAAACAATCGAATTATAAAACTGGAAGTAGAAAAATCTTTTGGATTCAACTATTCTCCAACGCAAAATATCACATCTCTCCTGTTTAAAAACAGTTTTCACCAGGAATCGCTCGGGCTTTATTATTTTCAAAACGGAAGAATCCGAAGAATCAATTTTCAGAATCCAGAAACATTTGATAATAGCATTATTGATATCTCTGACGACGGAAAATACTATAGAACCACCTCCTCCCGACACGAAGGACCGGAAAATTTAAAACCGGGTGAAACCATCTGCAAAAGTATCAGGGCCATCATTGGAGACCAATTAGTTTCTTCACCTCTATTTACTGATAGCATATTGACAGGACAATACACTCTTAATTATTCCAATGGAAAGCCTCTATGTGTTTTGCAATTCAAAGACGATCTGCTGACAGGATCGTTTATCGTGTATGATCCCATTCAAGGCGATACGATGGTGTACCGTAATTATAAAGAAGGTATACCCAACGGATATTATGTAGAAAAATTTGCAGGAAAAAATGCCGTACATAGAGGAAGTACTCCGGACAGCACCGGATTAGGTTGGGAAGAATTTCATCAACCAAACGGAACTCCAACGAATAAAAAAACGTTCCTAAAAACACCCGGACAAACTATTGAAAATCGAGAGTACTTTGAAAACGGAATGCTGAAGAGCATTACAAATCACAAGAAGAAAACCTACACCTATTACGATACCGAAGGAAAAATTACGAGTCAAACGGTCTCCATTAACGATAGTCTCAACCGATACTCTGAATTTTATTCAGGCACAAAAAAAATCAAAACTGAACGTTTCTATCTAAACCAAAAATTAGATAGCACCTCCACCAACTTTCATCAGAATGGAAGCAAGTCGGCTAGCATGCACTACAGAGAAAATAAAAGAAACGGACGCAATGAAATGTATGACGAGAAGGGCGACACCACTTATTCAGCAAATTTTATCGATGACAAAATAGAAGGATGGGTTATAGACAGAAGAAATGGCAAAGTTGAATTTCTTTATTATGAAAACGATAAACTCGTAGTACAAAAGCCAAATAAGGCATGCGGATGCATCGACACCACTTACGCTTCCAACAGAATTAAATTTGCACCATCGGTAAGTTCACTAATTGAATATCCGAAATTGCTAAATCACAAAGCACCCTGGATAATGTTTACAGATAGCCTGAATTACAAATCCATTTTCTACACCGGCTTACAGACTAGCAGTGGGAACAATAGTGGATTCGCCAGTTTAAATCTTATGCTATACAAGGAATTTGCTTTTAATATTCCTGCCGACGAACAATTAAAAATTATACTTAACCCATGCCGAACAAAAGGCTATCTCAGCAGAATAGAAACAACAGTACAATACGGCATTAAACCTGAAAACACAGATGTTACTTTCAATCCAAAACGTATTGCCATTTCCTTTTTGAAAGGACCGATAAAAAGCAATAGTAGCGATTATCCCCACTTTACTCTTTATTACAACGTATCAGATGTAACTTACAACTTTGAACGACGCATCACCATTCGACCCGACAAAACTGCGGGCTACTGCTTCACTCCTGCAGTTATTAAAGACTACCTGCAACTAACGGTTGATGAAGGAGAGCCCGTTTTATTCCGAAACTCGAATAATATCAATGCAGGTATTTTAAGCAATAAAAACATTATCCGCAACGATGAGCTGGAAAAATTCTTCGGAATCATCGCCGGAAATGGTATTGCACAATTCATTTACAAAGACAAAGACAATAGTTTTTTAATCAAGGGGAATACGAGTAAAACATTTCTTGGCGGACAATATGCTTGTGGAAACATTCATATTGCCTGTTCCAAAACTGATGCAAACAATTATTCCATTGCTAATGGGACAACAACTTTTAATACTGATGCATTGGTCAACCTTTTCAATAAATACGGTTTTAGCAGAGTTACGACAGAATTCGATCCAATCAAAAACATATTAACCCTTTACTACTTTGCTGAATGAGAAATACTCTTCTGAAACATCTGTTCATTACGATTCTTCTATTCCTGCCACTTTTACTATGTGCTTCTAAAACTATAATTTACGATGTATACACCAATCAGGAATTACTTCTACAATCGAAATATAAAACGATCAAAGCGGTTCAGATTAACTATTATGAAGAAACCGATGTTACCTACTTCTTATTGCAAAATTCAAGCACTTCCGTTCAAAAACTTCTCCAAAAACAACTTGAAACACTCGCGTTGAACAGTTGGAATACTGAACTTGGACTTCTCAAACTGTACAAAGAAGTACAAAGCAGAATTGCTATCTACAATAAACTTGAAAACAGTAATGCTCAAGGGTATGAGTACTACAATGATCGGGAAGAAATTGTTCCTCGATTGAAAAATGTCGACATGGAAGCCATTAGCCTCGTCAACAATCAGCTATGGCTCCGAATCAGCTATAATTTCAACATTGAAACCAGAAACAATAACACGACGGAAATAAACATCACTCACTACTACATCGCAGCGCTTAATACTGGAAGTTTACAGCGATTCCATCCAACGATGAATAGCGAACAGGAACAACAAGTCGCAAAAATTCTTTCCCCTTACTTCACCTCTCAATACCTATACAACACCGAAAAGCTTAACACAGGTAACGGTTCATCTCAAAACAAAGAAATAGATTACGATCAGGATGAAGAGGATGAAGATGAGGATGAGAATGAGAACAATGATGACTTCAATGAAAACGAAAAATGGAAAATCACGTCTAATGATAGCGCCATTATTTGTCGACAACTCTGCGAAAAGTTACACTTTAATGAAATCGATTTCTATTGGTACGGATGGTCAGTGGTAGCTCACTTCCAACCTTATACCAACAGCAGCAGAATTTACGGTGGAGAAGGATTCAATATTTTGTTAACGGATCTTATAACTGACTCTCTTCGAAAAATCATACCTTCTTTCCCCTCGTTTAAAAATAATAACATAGTCGCATCTACAATTCGGAATTTCAATTATTATGAAGTCATCAAACCCATCTCATCTGTATACAGCGCTCCTTCCATCGAAAAAATAATCCAACAACAAAGCGATAGAAAAATACGAAAAATGATTATTGAAAGTTACCAGCTTTTCAAAAATGACCAAAAGACTTATCGAGGAAAATACATATTAGATTACAATGACAAAGGACAACTCTTTCACAAGAAATTTATTGAATCTGCGAACTCCATCCTTTCAGATGAACACTTTGAATATGACAGCTATAACAGACTAGTACTCGTTAGTGGAACAGGCTACCAACAACAGGCAATTTTGAAAAAATATAAATACAATGCAAATGGAAATCTCGTGGAGGCCTTAGAGGTAAACGAAAACAATGTATACAGATCGCACTTCTTTTATAACAACGAATTCATCTATATCATTGAGCAGGACGAAAACACTTTTCGTGACGAAGGCATTCGAAAATTAAGTTTAATGAACAAAGTGTTTCGATTTGCTAACACTGCTTATCAGTTCAATGATAAAAACGAACCTATCTTTGTTACTGGAAGCAAGTACCGTTTCGAAGATTTGCATATTGGACGAGATTCTCTCGGTAGGGTTATTGAATCACACCGTGAAAATGACCGCTACAATCAATACTTCATCTATGACGAACTCAACCGTTTTATTCTTTTCGATGCAAATGAAAATCAACGACCTCTTTCTCAAGTAGAATTTTTCTACAACGGGAACGACGCTTTGCCTACAAAGCAAATTAAAACTACTCATCAGCACAGCACGGTAGAATCAGAGGTGTACACCTATGAATATTACTAAGTAGTTTCAAATAGAAAGGATTATAAAGAATACCGCTTCCCCGCTTTTAATTTCACAACATTCTTTAACTCCAATTGCAAAAGTGTGTTTGCTAACTTTGAAAATGGCAGTGCAGTGGCCGATGAGATCACATCAACACCACACTCCCCTTTTTCTTTGAGAACATCGACCACAAGATTTTCATCTTCACTTAACTCAAAAAATAACTGTGTTTGTTTTATGACTTGTTCTTTCTTTTTATCATCAGTCCAACCCATCAACCAAATTAAATCGTGGGCACAAGTTATGAGTGCAGCTTTTTGATCGCGGACATAAGCATTACACCCTTTGCTAAATTCATCACTCACTCTTCCCGGAAAAGCAAAAACTTCGCGATCATATCCTTGCGCTAGATCAGCAGTGATGAGTGCACCGCCTTTCTCACTCGCTTCAACAACAACTACAGCATCGCACATTCCAGCAACGATTCGATTTCGAGAAGGAAAATTCTCTCTGTCGGGAGGTGTTTGACTTGGATACTCTGTTAAAATTCCACCCTGTGATAACATCTTTCCTGCTACGGTACGATGCAGTTGGGGATAGATACGATCCATGCCATGAGCCGTAACACCAATGGTAGGAATACCAAACTGAAGTGCCGCTTCGTGGGCGCAAATATCAATACCATAAGCCAATCCACTTACCATCGTTACATCCAATCCTTGCAACTCCTCCACCAATTTTTTCGTTACCTCCTCACCGTTAGTAGTGGATGATCGAGTACCTACGATGGCAACAAATCGACCATGATTTAAATTTGCATTCCCTTTAAAATACATAAGACAGGGCGCATCGGCACATTGCTGCAGCCGATTTGGATACCCTTCATCCGTATAAAATAAAACTTGGAGCTTATGTTTTTTAACAAAGGCCAATTCCTTTTCAGCCCTTTCCAAAACAGATACATTAAATGCATTCTGAATACGCTTTGGACCTACACCCGGAATTTTTGATAATAAAGCTTTCCGCTCTTTAAATACAGAAACAGCAGAACCGCAGTGACTATACAGGGCTCTGGCAATAACGGGTCCCACGTTGGGCAATAAACTTAAGGCAATACGATGCAATAACTCTTCTTCTGATTCCATATTAAAATCACCGCCGGGATTGAATAAAATTCACCGATTGGGACGCCACAAATATAGAAATTATACCGACGCTACAAATGAAATTGCAGAAACAGTTAAATACAAGTCTATGTAGGTCGGTATTATTCAAGAAAACATTGGACTAAATTATTAAATCAATTGGTATTAATAAAAAAATGATGATCTTTTGGGCGAAATAAATTTGAAGCCTTCAAATGACTCGATACAACCATTATCTCCTACCAATACTCTGCCTTCTTTTTGTAGCAAAAACATATGGCCAAGAAGGTATTATCAAAGGAAAAATTGAAGATGCCATCACCAACCAATCGCTTCCATTTTCGAGTGTTGCCTTGAAAAATAGCGCAGTAGGAACCATAGCCGATGCAAACGGCTATTTTGAATTGAAAGTTCAACCCGGTAAAGTGATTCTTGTTTTTAGCTTTTTAGGATACACACCCATTGAAAAATATGTAACCATCGAACCCCTTAAAACAATTGAACTTACCATTCAACTTTCCAAAAATGAAATCTCCAACACCTGGAAACCGGTGGTTATAACGGCAGGCCGTTTAGAACAACGGCTTGAACAAACCGTTACATCGATGGAAATTTTACCATCTAAGTTATTGGAATCACGTGTAGAAAATTCGTTAGAAACAGCCATCGAACAAGTACCCGGGGTAACGGTAATTGATGGGCAAGCGAATATTCGGGGCGGCTCCGGTTTTAGCTATGGTGCTGGCTCTAGGGTTTTGGTGATGGTGGATGATTTGCCGATGTTAGCTGGCGACGCTAATGATGTAAAATGGAATTTTATTCCCATTGAACAAATGGAACAAGTGGAGGTGTTAAAAGGGGCTTCCTCTGCATTATTCGGTTCTTCCGCATTGAATGGTGTAATTAATATGCGTACTGCCATGCCCGGAGAAAAGCCTACTACTATTTTAACTTTATACACGGGAATTTATGACGATCCGAAAGATCCCAATAAAAAATGGTGGGGCAGTGAAACACAAATGACGAGCGGAGCCCACATAGCGCACCGACAAAAATTTAAAAAACTATCGGTTGTATTGGGCGCACATGTTTATGAAGATGAAGGCTATCGTCAAGGGGAAACGGAAAAAAGAATTCGTGCCAATACTAACCTTCGTTATTCTATCGAAAAAATTAAAGGACTAACGGTAGGACTAGCCGCAAACGTTCAACAATCGAAAGGTGGAACTTTTTTAATTTGGAAAGACGATACCACCGGCGCTTATTTACCTTTGGGAGGCATTGGATTACCTGGATCAACGTTAAGCGAGTATACTTCCGAGCGCATAACGATAGATCCCTATGTTTTATTTAGTCCCGGAAAATGGATTCACAAATTACGAATGCGCTACTTCTATACTGTAAACAAAAATAATACAGAACAAGGTGCGGCATCGAATTTATATTATGCAGAATATTTAGTTCAACGAAGAATAAAAGATAACATTAATGTTTCCGTTGGTACATCAGGCAGCAAGACCGAAGTGAATGGCGATTTATATGCCAAACAGAATGGACAAAACATGGCAATCTATACCCAAGGAGATGGAAATTTCGGAAAATTGAATGTGAGCATCGGGGGTAGAATTGAGCAAGGAAAAATTTCGGGAAAATCTTTTGATCCGCAATATCTCTTTCGAACGGGTATAAGTTATCAAGCCTGGAATGGTGGATTTATTCGCAGCTCCTATGGACAAGGATTTCGCTTTCCCTCCATCGCCGAAAAATTTATCCGCACACAAGTGGGAAGCATTGTGATTTATCCGAACGATTCGTTGGAAATTGAAAGAGGATGGTCGGCCGAAATTGGATTGAAGCAAGTCATTCAAGTAAAATCGTGGCGTGGACTTGCTGATGTAAGTTACTTCATCACAGAATTTACTGATATGATGGAATTCACTTTTGGTCCTTGGGGAAAACCGGGGATTGACCCTTTGTTTGGATTAGGATTTAAATCGATGAACATCGGTAACGCTCGCATCTCCGGTTTTGAAATCAACTTAGCGGGAGAAGGAAAAATCGGAAATGTAAGTCAAACTATTTTGGCAGGTTACACTTGGATAGATCCCATTCAAACTGATTTTTTAGCGTCGCGTGATACTGCTAAAAACTCATCCAAAGAAAACATTTTAAAATACAGATTCAGGAATTTATTCAAATTTGATTGTGAGACCAGCTACAAAAAACTCAGCGCAGGTGTAAGTGGACGCTACTATACTAATATTGAAAATATTGATGCGGTCTTTGAAGGAACTATACCGGGTGTAAAAACTTATCGAGAGCAACAACCCAAAGAAAATTGGATTTTTGATGCACGTATAGGATGGCAAATCATTAAAATTTTACGTTGCAATTTCATCATCAAAAATTTGTTGAACGAAGAATTCATGACACGTCCCGCCGACTTACAAGCACCTAGAACCTATTCCATCTCGCTCAATATGAAAATAGGATAATGCTGATGCACCTAAAAGGAATTAAGGTTATAACAGCATGGTTACCGGTTTCGGGAATGGCCTTGTTTCCTTTTATACTTTTGAAACGAAAAGAATTTTCACTTTCGTCGTCATTGATAAATCATGAACGCATCCATCTGCAACAACAACTTGAACTATTGATTCTTCCTTTTTACATTTGGTATTTGATGGAATATCTCTATTATCGAATGGCTGGAAAAAAACATCAGGAAGCCTATCGTTCTATTTCTTTCGAAAAAGAAGCTTATCAAAATGAAAATGATATAAACTATCTAAAAAAAAGAAAACGATGGGTCTATCTACGTTTCATGTAATAGCCTCCTCATTATCTTTACTTTTCGAATAAATCCCTATCCTTTACAATTGTTCTATATTTGTGCTCATGAATTCTACACCGGTAATAGTTGTTAAGGACTTAAAAAAAAGTTACGAAAAATTTGAAGCCGTAAAAGGGGTGAGTTTTGATGTTTTTGAAAAGGAGATTTTTGGATTATTAGGCCCCAATGGAGCTGGCAAAACTACCACTTTAGAAATCATTGAAACGTTGCGTGAAAAAACTTCGGGTGAAGTTACCGTAGCAGGTTTTTCGATTGATCAACATCCCAACGAAATTAAAAAAATAATTGGAGTGCAGTTGCAAGCAGCAGGTTATTATCCCAGCTTAACTTTAACTGAGCTCATTGAATTGTTTGCTGGCTTGTATAATGCAGAAGTAGACCCCATGGAAATGTTAAAGCAAGTGGGCCTTGAAGACAAATACAAAGCGAAATTCAAAGAGCTGAGTGGTGGACAAAAACAGAGATTTAGCATTGCTACTACTTTAATCAATCAACCAAAAATTGTTTTTTTAGATGAGCCTACTACGGGATTAGATCCACAAGCCCGAAGAAATTTATGGGACTTGATTCGGAAAATAAGAGACAACGGAACTACGGTTGTTATTACTACGCATTATATGGATGAGGCCGAACAGTTATGTGATCGAGTGGCTGTGATGGAAGCCGGAAAAATTATAGCTTTGGATGCACCGGATGCGCTCATTGATCAATTAGTCGCTACAGGATTTGAAAGAAAGAAGGAAGTGAAGAAAGCAAATTTGGAAGATGTGTTCATACATTTGACAGGACATGAGTGGCGCGAAGGGTGATCGCGAAGCCTCGCGAGGCAAATTGGTGAATTGGCAAGTTGGTGAATTGGTGAATGCGAAATTTGGTGAATAGGAGAATGGGGGTGCACCCTGAGCTTGTCGAGAGGAATCTAGAATCTAGTATCTAGAATCTAGAATCTCACGAAAGCGGGGATAGTAATAATATTTAAAATAATTAATTGCGTAAAAACAATACACTACATTGAAAAATAATTACTCACAATACAGAGCCATGATGGCTATTGCTCGCGCCAGTTTTAGGTCTATTATGCGAAGTCCTTCGGCAGTGGTTTTTACGTTGTTGTTTCCATTGATTTTTATTTTAGTATTTGGATTTATAAATGGCGGAGGTATCCGATTGGATGTAGCTTTAGATGGAGAAAGCGATTTGAAAAATCCGGTTTTTGATAGTATAGCAAGTATGCAAGGAATTCATTTAGTTCCAGGATTGACGAAAGCAGAGATTGATCATAATTTACAGAAAGGAGATCTAGATGCCATCATCAACATACAAAAAAGATTAGCTGACAATACCATTTCGTATAACGTTGAAGTCACTACGAACATGGCATCGCGCGAGAAAGGAATCATCATTCGATCGATGTTAGAACATTTAGTAGACAAAGCAAATTTGCGTGCTGCTGCGATGGAAAAGCCCCTGGTCGTTTTAAGTTCGAAAGAAATTAAGGTACGAGAATACAAAACCATTGATTTTATTTTACCTGGACAACTTGGATTTTCGTTGCTTAGTTCTGGCGTTTTCGGAACAGCATTTGTATTTTTTAATTTGAGACAAACTTTAGTCATCAAAAGATTTTTTGCGACTCCCATTCGGAAACCTTTTATCGTAATGGGTGAAGCCATCAGTAGACTTGTATTTGCTCTCTTAGGAGCTGCATTTTTGATATTAGTTGGCTATTTTGCTTTTGGATTTACCCTCATTCATGGATTTGCGACATTTGCGACCATGCTGTTTTTGTCAGCCTTAGGACTAATTGTCTTTATGGGATTTGGCTTTGTCGTATCAGGAATTGCCAAAAGTGAGAGTACCATTCCGCCTTTAGCGAACATTGTTACCTTACCACAATTTCTTCTTTCAGGCACTTTTTTCGGGATTGAAAATTTTCCAGAATGGCTTCAACCGATATGTAAAGTATTGCCTCTCACTTATTTAAACGACGCCATGCGACTTGTTGCCTTTGAAGGTGCTGGGTTAGGCGACATTCTAATTCCGCTCGCTGTTATTACGGCCTGGGGTATTTTGATTTATGCGTTAGCGGTTAAATTTTTCCGTTGGGAATAAATGACGGAATGACATTAACTTTGCATGGGCATTCTAATTGATAGTCCGGAAGTGTAAAACAAAAAGCAGGAACAATCGTTTCTACTAATAACTAGAAAAATTAAAAACTGAAAAAGCCATGATGGGGATTTATTTAATTTCGATTGCATTTATGATAATTGGTTGGTTAGTGAGTCGCCAATTGAAAAGCAAATTCGAAAAGTATTCACAAACACCAATTAGTTCGGGGTTAAGTGGACAACAAATTGCCGAGAAAATGTTACGTGATCACAATATTCACGATGTAAAAGTTATATCTGTTGAGGGAAGATTAACTGACCATTACAATCCGCTCGACAGAACAGTAAATTTAAGTCACGATGTATACCATGGAAGAAACGCTGCTGCGGCGGCTGTTTCTGCACATGAATGCGGTCATGCTGTACAACATGCACGTGCTTATAGTATGCTACAATTACGCTCTGCTTTAGTGCCCATGGTAAGCTTTGCTTCCAAATGGGTGCATTGGGTGTTACTTGCCGGAATTGTATTGGTAAATACATTCCCAAGTTTATTATTATTAGGCATCACGCTTTTTGCTGCAACCACTGCATTTAGTTTTGTGACGCTTCCTGTTGAATTTGATGCCAGCAAACGTGCTTTGGTTTGGTTAGAAAGTGCGAAAATTACTACTTCACAAGAGCATGAGCAATCGAAAGATGCATTGTGGTGGGCTGCGATGACTTATGTAGTTGCTGCTTTAGCTGCCTTAGCTACATTGATGTACTATGTGATGGTATACATGGGCCGTAGAGATTAATCACTTCAAATTAAACTTATGAAAAGCCTCCTTCTACAGGGGGCTTTTTTATGATTACTATCGCTTGAATTATCTCTAGTAAATTTTAATTCAACCATTCCTTCATAGTCAAGAGTCATTTCAACTACATATCTCCATTTTCATTTGCGCTCATTGATTAAATACTACATCTGCGTTATTGCGCGACGTTCAAACTTTGCAGTACTTTGCTATCTAATGTATCTATATCGTCTTTGATTAGATTAATATTCAATAATAAAGAATCTAAGGCCTTTCACATAAATGAGATGGAAATATAAGTTAAAAAACCAATGCAAAAACTGATCACTTTTAAAATTAAAAAAATATTCACATACGCTTTTCTGCTATGGGGGATTGCACCAACTGTCAATGCACAAACACTCAATTTTGAATGGGTAAATCAAGTATCAGGCATTTCCATTTCAAAATACACAACACAAGATGCCTTAGGCAATGTTTACACGATAGGTCGATTTAATAATACCGTTGACATGGATCCTTCAGCGAGTGTTTTCAATCTGACTTCATTCGGAGGAACCGATGTGTTTATTGCAAAATACGATGTAACAGGTAATTTAGTATGGGCAAGGCAATTTGGAGGTATCGGCAATGATGATGGATATGTCATTTCTATTGATGCTCTGGGAAATATTATCACTACGGGATATTATCAATTTACGATCGACTTTGATCCGGGACCTTCTGTTTATAATCTAACTGCAGCTGCGGAACCCGACATTTTCATTTCAAAATTAGATCCATCTGGAAATTTTATTTGGGCATATTCTATTGGAGGAAGCGGAACAGACTATGGACTTTTTTCAACCATCGATCCTTCTGGAAATATTAATTTAACGGGCCAGTTTAGCGGAACGGTAGACTTTGATCCAGGGCCAGCAGTATACACTTTGAATTCACAAGGTGGCTCTGACATTTTTATATTAAAAATCAATGCTTCTGGAAATTTTTTATGGGCAAAGAGCATTGGAGGAACTGATTCGGATTTCGGAAATGCAATTGCTGTTGATGGGAATGATAATATTTTGATAACAGGATGTTTTTCAAGCACAGTCGATTTTAATCCCTCTATAGGCATTTTCAATTTAACTTCGTTTTCAGCCCCGTATGATATATTCCAATTGAAATTAGATGTGAATGGCAATTTTTTATGGGCAGTAGCTTACGGCAATTCAGGATTTGAATTTGGAAAAAGTATAGCTGCTGATAGCTTTGGCAATGTTTATTTCAATGGATTGTTTACAGGAACGATCGACTTTGATCCTGGAGCTGGCATATTCAATTTAACTGCCACCGGAAGCGGAAATGCAATAATTACAAAATTAGATCCGAACGGAAATTTAATTTGGGCGAAGAGCATTTCAGGCACTAGTTCAAGTGCAGGATCTTCTCTTTGCATCTCAGGAACTAACGACATTTATTGTACTGGAACTTTTTTGGGAACAGCAGATCTTGATCCTGGAATTGGTGTTTCAAATTTTACTTCTAATGGCAGTTCAGATGTATATATTCTCAAACTTGACCAAAATGGTAATTACATTTGGGGAAATCAATTTGGAAATTTAAGCAGCGACAATTCACTTGGAATTTCTGTAAGTACAACTGGAAATTTGCTTTTAGCTGGCTCCTTTGGAGGAACAGTTGATTTTGATCCTAGTGCTGGAGTATATAACTTAACCGCCGCTTCCTTTCAAAGTGGATACACCGTAAAATTTAATCAATCAATTTCATTACCAATCGAATTACTTTCATTCACGGGAGTACAAGCGAAAGAAAAAATTGAACTGAACTGGATAACTCAATCTGAAAAGGATAACGAGTGTTTTATTATTGAAAAAAATACTAAGTTGAATGAATGGACTTCTATCGGAAAAGTGCTCGGAGCGGGCACATCACTTTCTCAAAAACAATATCAATCATTTGATGAACATCCAATAGTTGGAATTCAATATTATCGTTTAAAACAAGTCGATCATAATGGTACTTTTAGTTACTCCCCAATAATTGCAATAGATTATAATTCTAAATCAACAATAGATTTATCTATCTTCCCAAATCCTGCTATTGAAACCATTGTAATAAAATTGGATCCTATTCTATTTGAAGAAAATTGCAATCTGAGAATTCTTGATGCCTGTGGAAGAGTTGTAAAAAATATCCCATTAACTGCATCTATCATCGATATTGAAATCGCTCTGCTAGAACCAGGTGGATATTTAGTCGAAGTTACATCGGGAAATAAAAGTTTTCGACAAAAATTCATTAAGAAATAGAAATTAAATCATTTGTTACATACGCCTTTTCTGAATAAAGTAATGACCAAAGTAAAAGAGTAGCAAACATTAGTGTTAATTTCTCGAATTTTCAAGACTGCATTTTTTCATAAATTATCACTAAATAGTAAACAAATACTCGCTTTTTTCTTGAAGAAAATTAATTTCTTGATTTTTCAATATAAATTAAAAGGCCTCAATCCCTTATTTACTATTTTCGCTTCATGAGTCTACCGCAACCCATTATCGACCGCATCAAGCTTCTTGAAGAGAAATACAATGCCATGGGGCAGGATCTTCTCTCCTATCTCGACGGATTATTGTATGCAGATGTATGTACCTATTGGGACTATATTCATATCGATACGTTACTTAGTCTTCAGCAGCCCCGCACTAAATTTCCAGATGAAGAAGTGTTTATCATGTATCATCAAGTGACGGAGTTGTATTTTAAATTAGCGTTACATGAGTTACAACAAATCGTTGATAGAGGTCCGGATGCTACGTTTATGGCAGCTCGACTTCAACGTGTGAATCGATATTTTGCAGTGCTTACCAGTTCGTTCGATATTATGGGCGATGGTATGGAACGCGAGCAATTCCAAAAATTCAGAATGAGTTTGCTACCAGCAAGTGGATTTCAAAGCGCACAATATCGCTCGATAGAAATTTACGCCACTGATTTTATTCGATTAGTAGATAAAGATGTTCGTGCATCATTTGAAGGAAAGAATTCCTCACTCGAAGAATTGTTTGAACATATTTACTGGAAAGCAGGTGCAACTGAATTGTCAACCGGAAAGAAAACACTTACACTCCGACAATTTGAAGAAAAATATTCGAAGCAACTCATTGAAACAGCTCAACGATTACAAACTACAAACATGTGGGCTATTTTTAAATCATTGCCACAAGCTGATCAGGATCGAGATGATTTACGAATTGCCATGAAGCAATTAGATGTAAATGTAAATATTAACTGGCCTTTGGTTCATTATAGATCCGCAGCAAAATATTTACAAGCAAATCCGGCCGACATCGCTGCAACCGGCGGAACTAATTGGCAAAAATATTTGCCTCCCCGTTTTCAAAAAAGAATTTTTTATCCCGAACTGTGGAGCCAAGATGAAATGGACAACTGGGGCAAAGGTTGGGTGGACGAAGTGTTCTCGAAGTAATTGGCAAGTTGGTAAATTGGTAAATTGGTAAATTGCTGCGCCCAGAAGTCGGTGCAACGCACTGTACATCTGGGGTAAATTGCTGCGCCCAGAAGTCGGTGCAACGCACTGTACTTCTGGGGTGGATTGGTGTCGAGAGGCTGCGCCCAGAAGTCTGTGCAACGCACTGTACTTCTGGGGTAGATTGGTCTACAATTGAAGTGGAGTGAATTTTTTTTGGGCTTTGAGCATGTGAAACCCATAAAATTCTGAGGTCGGTGTTCACTTTTTGAGCCTGTTTTCTCACTATTTTCAAATACAAAGAAAATTTTACAAGTTGATTATCAAATTAATATGACTTTCCTTGAAGTCATAAATTGGTTTATGTTATAAACTACTTTACATTTGCAACATACAAAAAAAACATGAAAAAAATTATCTATTCACTCATCACGGCTCTACTTCTAGTAGGCACTTATCAAGAAGTTGCTGCACAAGCAGGAAATAATGTTCCATCTGAAAAAACGCGCAGGTTCTTGTTACGCTACATTAGTTTCATGGATACAGCAAGTACACCTGAATCTAAAGAAACTTTGTTAAAAGGAATTGAAATGGTTGCGAACTCATCTAAATCCGATTGGATTTCACAGTACCATGCTTCATTTCAAAATGCAATTATCGGTGTCGATAAAAAAGATACCGCGGTAGCCAATAAAATGTTGAATAAAGCCGAAGAGTTTATAAAAACCGCAAATTCAATTCAGCCCAAGGAATCAGAAATTATTTTATTAAAAGCAATGATCAACGGAATGCGTATTGGCATCAATCCTTCACTCGGAGCTACCTTAGGTCCGGATGTAATGAAAGGATATGCAGAAGCAAAAAAATTAAATGCAGAAAATCCACGGGTGTATTTGGTATTAGGAGAATCGTATATGTATATGCCCGAAGAAGCAGGTGGTGGAATGAAATTAGCAAAAGCAACCTTAGAAATTGCATTGAAGAAATTTGAAAACGACACACACGAAGATCCGGCTTGGCCAACATGGGGGAAAGATCGTGCGATAAAATTATTGGCTGAAATTGAAAGTAAAAAATAATTGTATTCACAAGCTGTAATCGCGAAGCCTCGCGACAACAATTAAAAAATAATTATCATGGAAAACGAAAAATCAATAATGAGCAACGAAGAAAGTTTGCGCATTATCCGCTCAATGATTGAATCTACAAAACAAGATTTACGAGATAATGGATCCTGGTTCTTACTTTGGGGATGGTTAGTATTTATCGCTTGTGTTCTGCATTATGTTTTGATGGGAGTAGGATATGAAAAACCTTATCTTGCTTGGATGCTGATGCCTGCAGGTGGAATAATTAGTATTATAAAAGGTATTCGTGAGGAAAAATCACAAAAAGTAAAAACGCATATTGATGAATTTATGAAATATGTGTTGATTGCCTTCTTGGTTTCGTTGTTTATCGTTCTTGGATTTATGTCGAAGTTAGGTCTCAATACCTACCCGCTCATCATGATGGTATACGGATTCTGGCTCTTCATCAGCGGCGGTGTAATTAATTTTCGCCCACTTCAAGTTGGAGGGATCATTAATTGGATTTTAGCCGTCACAGCATTCTTTGTTGGTTTTGAATTGCAATTATTGATTCTTGGTATAGCCGTATTGTTAGGATATATTATCCCTGGATATATTTTAAGAAACCGCTACAACAAAGCCTCAAAACTGAGTCCGAATAACAGGAAGGAAAGTTATGTTTAACGATCTCGATCCTTTATTGCATCAACAGTTGCGCTTGTCGGTAATGTCTTTACTGATGAATGTGAAAGAAGCGGACTTTACTTATATCCGCGAGAAAACAGGTGCAACCGCAGGGAATTTGAGTGTGCAGATTAACAAGTTGGCGGATGCAGATTATCTCCAAGTGAAAAAAAGTTTTAAAGAAAATTATCCATTGACAACATGTTCTGTTACTTCGAAAGGAAGAAAAGCATTTGAGGAGTATGTGGCTTCGTTACAAGAATATTTAAAGCCTACGAAATAATTTGTTCGAAAAAGGGTTATTGAAGTTATGAGATCTCGTCTCGTAAAAGCAAGCTGCTGGCTTCTAGCTTCTAGCTTCTAGCTTCTAGCTTCTAGAAAATTTTAGTAAGAACTTGAAATAAACAAATAAAACATATTATTTTTTCAACTTGTTAATTCTTCTCATTAATAATAATAGAGCCCCTCTCCTTTGGAGAGGGTCGCGATGCCTCGCGAGGGGAGAGGCTTGAAGTCATTGCAAAAAGAAAAAAAACAAACGAATTGTAAGTTCCATTCTATTGCTCATAACAAATCATCTTGTAAGTCTAAAGATATCACTTGAAGTGGTAGAACATATTCTGTCTAAGAAAGGGTAGAAAATTTTCTGCCCTTACTTGTTTTTCTATCATTTGATTGAATACTTTTCTTTGTATCGACGATACAACTCTTTTTGATAGTTATCCAAATCAATCATTCTACCTTGTATAAACGCCATCTCCACTTTATTTCCAGTCATGTCTAATGCATCCCCCGATGAAATAAATAACGTGGCGTCTTTTTCATCTTCTAGTGACCCACCTATTTTATCTATTCCCAAAATTTTCGCTGATGATAACGTGATGCATTGCAAGGCTTCTTCTTTTGTTAAACCATAACCTGCCGCTGTTCCCGCTTGAAATCCTAAATTGCGCTGTTGCCAAAACCCTTCATCGGTAATACTCACCGTAATTCCTGCTTTAAATAAGATTGCAGGTAATTTATAAGCCATGTCCACATCATCATCTTCACGATAAGGAAGTGCATGTGTACGTGTTATAATTACAGGAACATCTTTTTCCTTTAATACATCCACCACTCTCCAACTATCGCTCCCTCCTACTATGACAACTTTTAACTTATACTTTTCTCCGAAGTTAATGGCTTCGATTATTTCTCTTGCGAACTCACATCGTACATATAAATTCATGCTTCCATCAAATAAACCTTTCATGGCTTCCAAGCTTCTATTTTTTATGGATGGATTTGATTTCGCATAAGCCGCTGCATCGTCAAACTGGGTATACAACGTTTGCATCGCTTTTTCATTCTTTGCTTTTTGCTCGGCCTCGGCTTCCGGTGTTGCCATCCGGTATTGACGCATTGAAGGCCAATTCACCCAAATACCATCATCCGCTTTTAGCATTGCATCTTCCCAATTCCATGCATCCAATTGTACTACCGATGAACTCCCGGAAAGTAATCCGCCTTGTGGCGCCACTTGTGCCAGCAAGACACCATTATCGCGCACCGTAGGAATTACTCTGGAATCAGGATTGTAAGCAATGAGTGTTCGCGCACTTGGATTGAGACTTCCACTTTCTCTGTAATCATTGGTAGCTCGCACTGCTTCTAAATCGCTTAATCCTAAAATAGAATTTAAGGCGATGAATCCAGGATAGGCATGTTTGTCGTTCACATAAATTATAGTATCGAACGCTTTTGGATCAGGCTTATACCCTTTAGCATCAATTACAAAACTCAACTTTCCTTCCGTGATGCCAATTGCACTCATCGGTATCATTTGTCCATTGCCAATATGCGCAGTTGCACCTAATAATAATATGCGTTGCTTATTTGCTGTTGCTGGTGTTGGACGTTGTGCCATCACCGCATGAGAAACTAATAATAGGATTATAAATATCTTTTTCATAGTATGTCGAATTAATGAGGTGCGTGTTCCATATCGTTACAATGGTATTCTTCGTGTGGTGCACTTCCGCCTTTTTGCGTAGCTCCACCAGCTGCTTTATCATCTTGCATCTTTTTTATGATGCGTTGTCGTTCTGCTTGAATATCGTTGCGAAGTTGTTCATCACGTTTTAAATCATAATAGCAAATTCCATCCACAAAAGTCTTTACCGGTTTTGAATACACCGATATTGGCGGACCATTCCACAACACTACATCGGCATCTTTTCCTATTTTAATACTTCCTACCTGATCACTTACATGCAATAATTTCGCAGGATTCAAGGTAACAAATTTTAATGCTTCTTCCTCTGATACATTTCCATATTTGCAAGCCTTGGCTGCTTCCTGATTTAACCGTCGAGCCATCTCTGCATCATCGCTGTTAAATCCTGTTACAACTCCTATGTTGTGCATGATGGCTCCATTGTATGGAATGGCCTCAACTACCTCATACTTGTAAGCCCACCAATCAGAAAAAGAAGAAGCCCCTGCACCATGTGCCTTCATTTTATCCGCAACTTTATATCCTTCCAAAATATGTGTGAACGTATTTACACGAAATTGAAATGAATCGGCAACATGCATCAACATATTAATTTCACCTTGCTGATAACTATGACAAGTAATGAATCTTTTCTTATTTAATATTTCAGCTAATGCATCTAATTCTAAATCGCGACGTGGTGCAATTCCTTTCGATTTGCTCAAATTAAATTTCTTCCAATTGGCATCGTATTCTTTTGCTCTCGTAAACGCATCAATGTAAATTTGCTCTACTCCCATTCGTGTTTGCGGATAGCGAGTAACGTTATTATCTCCCCAATTCGATTGCTTTACATTTTCTCCTAAAGCAAACTTTATGAAACCATCGGCACCTTTAAATTTCATTTCTTCCGCCGTTTGTCCCCAACGTAATTTTATTAAGATGGTTTGTCCGCCAATGGCATTCGCACTTCCATGTAATAAATGCGAAGTAGTCACTCCTCCCGCTAACTGTCGATATATATTGATATCATCTGGATTAATTACATCACCAATTCGAACTTCTGAAGTCACACTTTGAGTTCCTTCATTCACTCCTTCGTTGATAGCTATATGAGAATGTTCATCGATTATACCCGGCGTAACATGCATTCCGGTTCCATCAATAATTTCCATTCCACTGTACTTGCTCTTATCTGCATCAGCTATTTTTCCGACCATCATTATTTTTCCGTCCTTCATCACTACATCAGCATTTTGCAAGATGCCTTGATCTTCGCATGTCCATACCGTTACGTTTTTAATCCAAACGTTTCCTGCTGATGGAATATCCGCTTTCGATTTCCAACCATAGGCCATGTTTGGAAGCCATGTTTGTGGCATTACAAATGCTGAATCTTTCTTGATGGAATCTTTCTTTGCTTCCGATGGGCCCATCTTTTCCGCCGACCAAGTCATCCACTTTCCTTCTGGATTTTGTGCTTGCCCGCTTATGCGACTTCCGTTTACATTAAAACTTCCATTTAATCGATAGGCTCCTTTTCCCTTTTTAGGTTCAACACGAAATGTCCATTGAGAGTTAAAGGAAGATGCTTCTACTTTTACCTTGATGGTATCTCGAACCAAAGTCCATTCAGGTGCAAATTGATCACCACTGGCTGCTAAATTCCATCCTTGCAATGTATCTAATGTTAACTTGTATTTATTTCTAAGCTCAATACTATCGGGATTCATGATGAGGTATCGCTCGCCAGAAATCCAATGCTCCACGACTACATTTTCTTTTTCAAAATAATCTTTTGTGCAAATGAAAAAGTTGGCCAGCATCCCCAATTTCAATGTTCCCACTTTATCATCAATTCCTAATAACTTCGCAGGAAGTGTTGTGAGCGCTTTTAATGCTTGCTCTTTCGACAATCCACTCTTTACGGCTCTTTGCAATGCTGATGGGAATTCCTTTTTTTCTTTTAATCCATCCGTGGTTAAAACAAAATTAACTCCAGCTTTCTCCAATACTCCTGGATTGGCAGGAGCCATTTCCCAATGACGCAAATCGTCCAAGTTAATATTTAATGCATCAAAAGGATTTGAAACATCGTATGCTTTTGGAAAATTTAATGTGACAACAAAAGTCGATTTACTCTTCGCAATTTCATCAATACGTTTATACTCATCGCCACCACCACGAATACAATAATTCTGATTAAATTCTTTCGCAATTAAATCAGCTCGTAATACGGAACGATAATCGTTCACTTCAAAAAGTTGTAGTAAATTCTGATTCGAATTCCACGCCGCTAAAGAAATATCAAAATCCTTATCCGTCGCATTTTTATACCATTGTGCATCCAAATAGGTTTGACGAATCAAGGCAATACTTCCCATTAGTGAAGAGGGATAATCTTGTGTTGAGGTTCCTTTATTAAATGAAAACGCATTCACGGCTTTGTCTTTTATAATAAGTTTATGTACATCGCCATCACCCATCAATACCACTGCTCCAGTTCCTCGTGCAATACCATCTTTCTGTAACGTCAGTCCAACACCAAAACCGAGTTTACGAAATTCCTTCGCTTCCTTGTTATTAGAATTAAAAGTTACATAAGCATCAAACTCGGGATGAATGGCCTGATTCCAACTGGTAGCACCTGCAGAAATCGATTCCGCTTGCGGTTTGCGTTCACGACGATTTAATGGCGCAACCGTTTTCGTATCTGCCTGACCGTAGTCGGTGTATGCATCGATGAAAGAAGGATAAATATATTGTCCTTTCACATCATATACAATGGCATCCGATGGAATGTTGATTGCAGTTCCTACTCCAATCACTTTTCCTTTTTGAATAAGCAAGGTTGCATCCTTCAAAATATTTCCGGGTTCCATGACGATGTGTGCATGCTTGAAGGCATAGACCAACTCGCGTTCATCGGCAAGTCCAATAACAGGTTGAGTAGATTGCGCGTGAAGAGATGGAATTCCCAAAAACAGCGTGCATAACAATGTTAGTATTTTTTTCATAGGGATATGAGGGCAGGGCAACGAAGGTAATAGTTTTATAAGCGTAAGGGATTCCTCCTAGCCAAAAAATTGAGGCGGGAGAATTAACTGCCAACCATGAACTCAGCCGAGCAAAGAAACTCTCAAGAAGCGTCATTTCAATTGTTTCGACTTCCGAAAGAAAAGACCGTCCTCGACTTTGTGGTTCAAAAGTTAGGCGAAAGCGCAAGCCCCGAACGTTATGAAATCATTGAATCGGTGCTTGATATGTACCGAACTTCCACTGGTTTCGACCCCTTTGCCATGTCGAAAGGGCGCTTCAAACGACTCAAAGCAGCTGAATTTAGAGCCTCCCTCTTTGAAATTGACCGGGAAATTGGACAACTTATTCTAAGCGATGAATACAAACAATTTATCGCTGAAAAATCCAACTTCACACCGCTCTTCAAAGAATATGTGGAGCTCGGACAAGCCATTCAAATTCATCCTGCTCTTTCCCTGACGAGCGAATTAGAATCGTTTGAAAACAAATGCGAAAATGCAGAATCTGAAGAAATATTATTGTGCTTGTACAGACAACAAACCCAATTTTTAGAAGTAGTACATCAAGGTGACGGAATCGAAAAATTTATAGAGAAGTACGATTCTTTAGTGGAGCGACAACGTCAACGCCAACGAGAAGTGCGTTTAGGATTTGAATTAATTCGTTTGGAGCAATCGGCTGACAAAGGACAACAACAAGAAGAACAAGTACTAAAAGTATATGAAGAATTGGGTGTGCTTCTTACATTGGCCTCGACTACGCTCAACAAATACCATCTTCTCCTAAAAATTATACGTGCCAGTTTACTAACGGCATCGCCATACCGTTATTTAGCTACCTACCTCGACTTCCTCCAAAGCTCACATCTAGAAATTCTTCTCTTTCTTCCTGAAGCAAAGCGAAAAATTTACACGGTGTTGGCACACTATAGCGTAACATCCGGTAAAGAACAGCGATTGGCTTGGCTCGATGCAGCGGAACTGGAAGCCAAACATCAAGAATTACACGATGAACGTCCGGGCTTTCGCTTTATTCGTTGCATCATTGAATCCGATGCCGGAAAAATTGACGCAGCCATTAAGTGCCTCAACGAAGCTGAACATCTAATTTACAAAGCCAGCACTAGAAGTTTAAGTTCGCGCAATAATTGGATTCGACTGAGTGAATATCGCAGTTTACTTTTTGCAATAAAAGTGTTGCAAGGAGAAACCATTCCCACCGAACGCTTTTTACAATTACAACAGTTGGCGGAGGATATGGGTCGTCATCGTCAAGAAATTTCAGTGTTACTTTTAGAATGGAAAGGATTGCAACATTTTGTTTTTAAAGAATTCGAGCAAGCCTATGCATGCTTCGACCGAGCGAAATCGTATCGCAAAAACAAGGGCGAACATCCATGGGAAGTTCTGGATAAATACTTCTGCTCAAAACTTAGTAAATCGAAAAAGAAAAGTGAATCGACACACTTTGTCTTGCTCCTTAAAGAGATGAAAGAGCCATTTTATTCCAGTGTGATGGGACAAATGATCGAACTCATCGAAGCTAAAAAAACGAATGAAACTACAGCTGTGTAATTAAGTCTACTTTAAAAATCTTTTCATTTTCACGAAGAAAACTAATTTCTTTAATTGATATGGAAATTAATCTGTACTTCCTATCTTTATTCCAAAGAAATAAAAAATGAAAAAAAGAAATGGTTCACCAATCGCAGTTCTTGTTCTACTAAGTTTAAATTTTCTTCTTTCAGCTTGTCAAACCAACACTCCTAAAGATATTCCCGTTATTGGATTCATCGATTTTGTTGAAGATGCTACATTGGCACAAGCTCGAACCGGATTTTACGATGCACTTAAAATTTCAGGATACAGTGAAGACCGAGGCACTTTAAAAATAATTTACAGAAATGCGCAAGGGGATCAATCTGTGTTATTGCAGGCGGTGGATTATATTATTTCGCAACAGCCTACCTTTATTGCTACCAACACTACATTATCTACGATCAATACCGTTCAACGCACCAAAGAAATTCCAATTTTTATGATGGTTGCTCCTCGACCTGATATAGCGGGTCTCACTAATAAAGCAGGAGAAAATCCACCCAACTTATTTGGTGTGTACGAAACCTTAGATTATATTGATACCTCTGCTGCACTCATTCAACAATTATTTCCAACTATCAAAAAAGTAGGAACCATTTACAGTGCATCCGAATCGCAAAGCATCGACGCGTTAAATCGACTCAAAGCAAGCTGCAAAAAAATGGGAATAGAATTAGAAGCGATTCCCGTTACCAATTCATCGGAGACGCAACTCATCACCGAATCTTTACTCAGCAAAAATATTGATGTATTCTTTGCATTGCCCGACAATGTTATATTTTCTTCCTTTGAAACGGTAGTGAAATCATGCAACGACAAAAACATTCCCATCATCACCAGCGAAGCCGGATTGGTGAGCAGAGGAGCGTTGGCTAGTTTTGGTGCCGACATGTATCAATGGGGATATCAATCGGGGGTGCAAGCTGCGCAGTTCTTAAAATTAAAATCTACAAAAAATCTACAACCTCAACTTGTAAACATTCGAAAAAAAGTGATGAACGAACAAGTTGCCAAGCAATTCAAAATCGTTCCGGACAGTTCATTCACATTACTCACTCCATAAAATCTTTCAATAACAAATAAAATATTATTTTAGCAACATGAACGCAGCCTTCCTTCTCACTGCCATTTTACAAGGGCTTGCTTTTGCGGGATTAGGTTATGGGATTTATATTTCACTGCGCATCTTTAACATTCCCGACATCACCACCGATGGAAGTTATGCATTAGGTGGAGTAGTCACGGCCATTTGCATTACCTCGGGCATGCATCCACTTTATGCCATGAGTATTGCCGCGGTTGCGGGCGCTCTAGCCGGAATGTGCAGCGGACTCATACATACATTACTTAAAGTAAATGCGCTATTGGCTGGAATCTTAGTCATGACCGCTTTATACTCTGTTAATTTAATTTTACTTGGACGACCGAATTTACCGTTAATCGATACTCCTTCCTTCTTTACATTAATACCGTTTGGTTCGGCTTTAAGCAAATCGATATTTTCTTTACTTGCATTTTTAATCTTCATCACCATACTACTCCGCTACCTCTTAAAAAGTGATTTCGGAATTGCCATGCGTGCAACAGGAAACAACGAATCCATGGTACGTGCGATGGGTGTAAATGTGTCGAGCATGAAAGTGATTGGATTGTCCATTGCGAATGCACTTACGGCTTTGAGTGGATCACTCATCACCCAATACCAAGGTTTTGCCGATATCAATATGGGAATTGGAATTGTGATTTCAGGATTGGGAGCAGTGATGATGGGCGAAGCTGTTTTTGGTAAACTCATAAAACGAAATATTTATATTCATTTAATTGCTATTGCAACAGGATGCATCCTTTTCCGATTAGCCATTGCCGGAGCATTATCGGTAGGTGTTGATCCCAACTACCTTCGACTCATTACTTCATTAATTGTATTAGTCATTATCGCCTTGGCGAGTACAAAAAAGAAACAAGTGATATGATCCAATTGCAACATATCAGCAAAACTTTTCATTCGGGAGAAGCGATGGAAGTAAAAGCCATTCAGGATTTGCAATTAAAAATTGAATCGGAAGATTTTATTGTAGTGGTCGGTGCAAATGGTTCTGGGAAATCGACGTTATTAAATTTGCTTGCCGGCACTTTTACGCCTGATGCAGGAAATATTATTTTTGATGGAGTTTCTGTCAACCAATTACAAGAACATCAACGAAGCAAATACATTGCTCGACTCTTTCAAAATCCATTGATGGGCACGGCGCCAGACTTAAGCATTCTCGAAAATTTTCGTCTAGCCGCATTGCGCACTTCGACAAAAAAATTACATATTGGCATCAATGCAACATTTCGGCAAGGCGTGGCCGATAGTATCCAACGTGTGGGGATGGGCTTAGAGAACAAATTAAATACGCCCATGGGGCAACTCAGCGGTGGACAACGACAAGCACTAACTCTCCTCATGAGCACCATGGATAATTGCAAAATACTGTTGATGGACGAACCCACATCCGCCCTCGATCCCCGCTCGTCTGAACTCATCATGGAACTCGCCAAAAACATCGTTCAAGAAAAAAAGATTTGCGCCTTACTCGTAACACACCGATTAAAAGACTGTATTCAATTTGGGAACAGGATACTTTTTATGAAGGAAGGGAAGGTGGAGAAGGATGTGAGTGGAGATGAGAAAAGATTATTGAGTTTGGAAAATTTGTATTCTTGGTTCGAGTGATGGAACACTGATTTTTTATGATAGTTAAGATTTATTATGATTTCCCTGCGATCGTTGCGAAAACGTTGCGACCGTTGCGTTTAAATCAGAATTCATATGTGACTAAAATCTCGTCAAGACTAGACTAAAGAGTAGCAATCACTTTCAATTCGATCCCAATCGGTGTAGGCAAGCAATTAATTTCAACCGTGGTACGGCAAGGCTGGTTGTCTTTGAAGTACTCGGCATAGATACGATTGTACGTCGCAAAATCATCTTTCATATTCGTTAAGAAAACAGTGACGTCAATAATTTTATCCCAACTACTGCCTGCATCTTCCAAAATGTATTTGATGTTTCGAAAAACAGAATGGCATTGCGCTTCTATATCGTAAGAAATAACTTTCCCGTCTTCGTCTTGTGTAACACCCGGAATAATTTTGGTTCCGCGTTCTCTTGGTCCTACACCCGATAAAAACAATAAATCGCCAACACGGCGTGCATGAGGGTAAAGTCCGACAGGTTCGGGGGCTTTGCTAGAGTGGATGGGGTTAGTTGACATAGTGATTGGTTACGAATTACGAATCGATACGAATGTACGAATTACGAATATACTTAGGTTACGAATTACGAATCGATACGAAAGTACGAATTACGAATATACTTAGGTTACGAATTACGAATCGATACGAAAGTACGAATTACGAATATACGGATACGCGAATTTACGAAAATCTCTTAACGCGAAATACGAATGAACCTACCTATGCTAAAGCTTCGGTAGGCAGGCACGAAAATGCGAAAATGCGAAAAAATGGACGCGATCCCGATAACTATAGGGAACGAATCGATACGAAAATACGAATTACGAATATACTTAGGTTACGAATTACGAATCGATACGAAAGTACGAATTACGAATATACGGATACGCGAATTTACGAAAATCTCTTAACGCGAAATACGAATATACTTAGGTTACGAATTACGAATCGATACGAATGTACGAATTACGAATATATGGATACGCGAATTTACGAAAATCTCTTGACGCGAAATACAAATATACTTAGGTTACGAACCTGCCTGGCGGTAGGCAGGTTACGAATCGATACGAAAGTACGAATTACGAATATACGCGAATTAACGAAAATCACTGGACACGAAATGCGAATAAACCTACCTATGCTAAAGCTTCGGTAGGCAGGCACGAAAATGCGAAAATGCGAAAAAAAGGACGCGCTCCCGAAAACAAAGCGCAGCAATTTACCATTTTGCCAACCCACCAATTCACCAATTCTTTCATTGCGGGCGAGAATATAGATGCTGCCAAAAAACTACTGCGGTACGATGAACACAACTTCGAGTTCCCAGTTGGCTCTTAGGGTGATGGGTTCTGGGTAAATGAATACTTTTTCGGGTTGGCGTTTTTTGGCGAAATGGGAATAGGTGTAAAGATGGTCGCGGTTGGTGTCTTCTACCAATCGAAGTTTTATGGGACCGGTGTTGAGGTAGGAAAAAGTATAAGTCGAATCTTTGCTGATCTCCATTTCGCGGATGAGTTCAAATTTTTCGGAGAGGATCTGGAGTAAATAATTTTTATCTGAATTTAAATTCTGTGTTTTGATGCTGAGCATCGCCATGTTTTCTTCGGTGGGTACTAAGAATTCCTGTTTTACAGTATCGTTGGTCAAATTATAAATGTCTTTTACGGCTCCAGGTAAGATGGCAAGTTTATATTTTTTTCCATTTTGCCATGGATAATCCATCTTAAAATAACCAGTGAGGGGATCTATCATTTGCAAAGGAAGTCGGAACGCTTTTGAACTATCTTCTATTACTTCTGCCGAATCTAATTTTAGTTGCAGGGGATGATTTGAATTGAAAACGAAAGAGGTTGCCGGACCAAAAGAAGCCGGCGATTGACGCGGATTAATTCGAAGACGAGTAATAGAACCTTTTACACCCACCGGAGGCGTTAAACTTTGTAGTAGTGTATCAATAATTTTATCCCCATCAAACATCAGCAACGACAATGAATCGGAAATGGTATCCGGAGAGTATAAGTAAAAAGTATCACGATTTGCCATTGAATATTGTGTACCCTTCCACGATGTACCCTCTAAAGTTTTTAGCACTAAGGAATCAATTCGCTTGTTGAAAGAAATCATCGCCGAGTAACGATCGAGTCGGAGTGCTTTTAAAAAACGTGGTGATGCAGGCTCTAATGGAGAGAGACGTAATTCTGGATGTGCATCGCCAGGCAAAACAATGCTGGAATCCATAAATGCTAAAGGCTCTTCTCCGCTACTATCACAAATATAATTACTGTTTTTATCATCGATAGCATAAATTTGATATTGCCCTGCTGCCATATTATCAATTTTGAATTCACCCTTCTCATTGGATTTAGCAAAATAATCGGGACGCTTTCTAAAAACGATGCTGTCTTCCTTTGTGTCCATCGATTTTCGGTACACCAATACCGTTATACTCTTTATTCCAACAGCGGTAGATGCATCAACAATCGTTCCTTCTACTTTTAACGAATCCAAAAAATCGCCCGTAGAAAAAACGTATTGGAAATTCTCAAATGGATTGGCTTCATGCACATCCACAATTGACTTTCCGAAATTGAGTGTATACGTTGTATTCGGAGCTAAATCAATAGGCAAAGTAATAATGATTTCACGCTTGTTGGCCTTTACATCGGGCAATTTACTCATGAGCGGACTCACAAAAAATTGTCCTTGCAAATCGTTTAAAGTAATGTACTCATCAAAATGCAAATGGATTTCTTTGCTATTAAATTGGATGCTCTTGTTCTCTGGAATCGTTGCTAATAACTTGGGCGCTTCAATATCTTTCTCCCCACCGGTTGGTGTAACACGATTGGCGCATGATGCCAAGAATAAAATAAAGAAGCTAAAAATTATTTTTTTCAACGGGAACAGATTTAGCAAATAAATTACTTATTAACGATGCAAGCAATTGCAAATATTGCGCATCGACTTCATCAAAATCATTGATGACATCACTGTCTACATCCAATATCATCACTACACGATCTTTATATAATATAGGCAAAACGATTTCCGATTTCGATAAGGAACTGCAGACAATATGTCCGGGGAATTGATCCACATCAGGAACCAAAATTACTCTAGCTTCCTTCCATGCTAATCCACAAACTCCTTTTCCATATCCGATACGTGTGCATGCTAACGGACCTTGGAAAGGACCCAAGACCAACTCTTCCGCCTTAACGAAGTAAACACCTACCCAGAAAAAATTAAATGCTTCTTTCAAAGCGGCCATGATATTGGCACAATTTGCGATCAAATCATCTTCATCCTCCACCAAGTATTTCAACTGGGGCAAGAGTATTTCATAACGCTCCTTTTTACTCGTTCCCTTTGGGGCTAATTTCAATGCTTCGGCCATCGGGCACAAAGATAGTCGCTCCCTAGAGGCGAGCAAAGGCAATGGTGACAATACTCACCTGTACGCCCGGAATTTTTAAAAGGGCTTCAGCGGCCGCAATTAATGTTGATCCTGTGGTAATTACATCGTCAACCAATAATATTTTCTTTCCTTTTAAGATGTTCTCATCCATAGCTTCAAACACATTTGCCACATTGGCGGCGCGTTCTAGGCGGTGTTTACTCGTTTGGCTGGTGGTATTTCTTTTCCGTTGAAGCGCATCGGCGAGCTGCTGGATACCCATTACTTCGGCCAATCCTTTCCCAAAACTAGCAGCTTGATTGTATCCACGAAAGCGCAATTTGTGGGGATGCAAGGGAATAGGAATTACTAAATCGTGGCTAGCATAATGCGGCGATTTCAACAATCGATAACCACAAAGTTGTCCAAGTTTTACTCCCACATCCGATCTTCCTTCATATTTTAATTGATGGATCATTCGCTGGATACGTCCGCCTTTACTAAAATGACAATAGGCCGTAGCTGCGCTGATGGGCACCTTGCCCCAAAACTGTTTGACAACAGGATTATTCATTTCCTTTTCAAAAGAAGTAACAGGCATGGTGACCATACATCCCAAACAAATTCCATCTTCCCCTTTCACTAAATGTTCGCTACAAGCCGCGCATAAATTTGGAAAGAAGAAGTTGAGAAGATCTTCGATGATTATTTTTATTCCATTCCACATGATGCAAGGATAGGGAGATAGGAACGAAATAGTCGGGGGATAAATGTTTATAGTCGACTATAAGCGTTTACATACGAATTGGCAAATTGGTGAGTTGGTGAGTTGGTGAGTAGGTGGTCGCGAAGCCTCGCGAGGCAAATTGGTGAGTTGTAGGATTGGAAAATATCAAGGCTACTAAAATAATTGTACTTCGTGTCTAATTTTAGCTTCTACAAACCAGATAATTTTATAAAGTCTAAAATTATTATTTGATCGGAATTACTCCGTGTTTCTCTGTGCCTTCTCCGTGTCTCCGTGGTAAAAAGGAAAATAATCTTAGGACTCCAATTTTTTCACTCGAAAAAATATTGCTTATTTCAATAATCTTTAAGTTACTAATTTCCGATTGAAGGAGAATTTTCGGAAGTCTAAAAATTATTAATTTATCGTAATACCTCCGTGTTTCTCTGTGCCTTCTCCGTGCCTCCGTGGTAAAAAGATAGATAATATAAGAACTCCAATTTTTTCACTCGAAAAAATTTATGTTTATATCGAAGGATATTCACTATAAACTAAACGGCAAATAAACTTGAATATCACTCCGTAATTTCTTCTTCTTGAAAATCAATATCAGCATCCAATTGGTTGTGCGGGTAGCGGATGAAGTGAGTTTGTTTTACTAATCCCATCAAGGCGGCACGGAGTTCGTCGATGTTTTGCTTTTTCATGGCGGAGATAAAAATAACAGGATGGGTGCCACGAGCCATGTACGTTTTTTTGAGATCGTCGAGGCTGCGATTTTCAGGGCCGGCTTCGAGTAAATCGTCTTCGTCTTTTTGGATGAAGGTGTAAGCATCAATTTTGTTGAAGACTAAAAGAATGGGTTTATCTATCGCTTTTAGATCTTGCAAGGTTTCATTCACGACATGAATATGGTCTTCAAAATTGGGATGTGAAATATCCACCACATGTACTAAAATATCGGCTTCACGTACTTCGTCCAATGTAGATTTAAACGATTCAATTAAATCGTGAGGAAGTTTGCGAATGAATCCAACGGTATCGGATAACAAAAACGGAATGCGATCGATGACCACTTTACGAACTGTTGTATCGAGGGTAGCGAACAATTTATTTTCTGCAAACACATCACTCTTGGCGAGCAAGTTCATCAAGGTACTTTTGCCGACGTTAGTATAACCTACCAAGGCAACACGCACTACATCGGCTCTGCGTTTACGTTGTGTTATCGTTTGCTTTTCAATTTCAGTGAGCTTTTCACGCAAGCGTGAAAGTTTTTCGCGAATCACACGACGATCGGTTTCAATTTCCGATTCTCCTGGACCACGTGCTCCAATTCCTCCTGCCTGCTTCTCTAAGTGAGTCCACATGCGAGTGAGTCGGGGAAGAAGATAACGATACTGCGCCAACTCCACTTGCACTTTAGCTTGAGCGGTGCGAGCACGCTTTGCAAAAATATCCAAGATGAGATTGGTGCGATCCAATACCCTACATCCAATTATTTTTTCAATATTGCGTAGCTGCGACGGCGTTAGTTCATCATCGAAGATGGCAATCTGAATATTATTTTCTTTGATGAATGCTATGATCTCTTCCATCTTTCCTTTTCCAACAAAGGTTCGGATATCGGGGCGATCGAGTCGTTGCGTAAATCGCTTTACTGTGAAACCACCTGCAGTTTCCGCTAAAAATTCAAGTTCATCGAGATATTCGGTAACACGATCCATGTCGGTATCGCGGGTGGAAAGTCCGATGAGGATAATTCGCTCAGGTGCAATGGTTAAATCGTGTGTGGGATGTGACAATGAATAATATTTCTTGAGATAAATAGACTTGAATAGTCATGCGAAGTTAAGGAAATTGGATGGATTCGTGATTTTGAATTGAAAAGGGTAAAAATGAATAAGATTCAACTACTTAGAAAAGACAATGGATTTAATCTTAGAATTAAAATTTCGTTACCAATAGAATTCCATCTTTAACCACAGAGGCACGGAGAAGGCACGGAGAAACACGGAGATTTCATTGTTCACTTACGAATTTTCGCTGCAATTATAATTACTTATTAATGGAATTAAGAATGATATTAATCACTACTATTTAAACTGTGACCTCCGTGAAAACCTTTGTGTTCTCCGTGGTAAACAGAAATCCCATTTAAAAAGATAAAATTCAATTTAAATAGAAATTCATTCTTTCAACTAAACTAAAACCAACCTCTGCCCATCCCTACTTCACGGAATGGCCATGGTATGGAGGCTAAAATGAGAAGGAGTCCGATAGTGAAATACAAGGCTTGTGCTTTAAACTTGGCTTCATCACCTTTCGCTTTTTTACATTTAATATGTCCAATGGTTAATAATGCGATGGCAATAATCATCATACTGATATGTTCAACAGCCCAGAAACGAGCCACTCCATCCTTCATGGACGCTCCCATATTGGAGATGGCGCTTTGCACTGTTGGACTCACTGCATACAAGAATCCACCTAAAATCAATTGCAAATGCGCGGTAATCATCGTGAAAAGAGAAATTTTCCTGTCGCCAGCAGTAAAAGAGATTCCGCCACTTTTCCCTCTAAAGGCTTTGATGATTGCTGCTATTAAGAGAAGGAGCAAAACCCATCTCAATAAACTGTGGAAGTGTGATAATCCGATAAACATAGCTTTCGATTTAGATTACAATAGTAGTAATTAGGTGCGAAAAATTGGAATGGAATTTCCATAAATTTTCAATTTCATTAATAAAATGAAACCTCTTTTCCTGAAAGCTAAATTAAGGCTTGGAAAAACAGACGATTACGTCTCCTTCATCGACCTAATCTGACAAAATGCTGACCAACGTATGGAATATGGGGACAACCTGCATCGTTATGCCCATATAATCTAACAAAATAACCTTATGAAAACCGTTGGAAACAATTGGGACAATCCCATCTCCCCCGAAAGATTAGCCTTAGTATTTCAGGATAGAAATCAGGCTTACGGCGCTTACACCTTGCGTCGCGATTACAACCGCACCATCACAAAAGCAGTATTTTTAAGTTTCTTTGGATTGCTATTGCTCGTCTTCACTCCGAGTATCATTCGATATTTAAGTCCAGAAAAAATCACTCTGCCTTTTGAGAAACCAGAAGTTATTTTAGACATTACAGAGGTGATTATACCTGAAGAAATCATTCCCATCCCTGAAAAAGTAACGCCTACACCACCTACTCCATCGAGCTCGAGCACTCAATATACCAATTTAATAGTGAAAGATAATGATACCACTAACCATGGGCTCACTCAGGATGATTTATCAAAATTAACACTTGCCACAAAAACTAATGATGTTGATTCTGTTCCCGGCAAAGATCCATTGCCTGACACAAAAGATAATTCTACAACAGGCACTTCTAAAACATTTATTTGGGTAGAAGAAATGCCCCAGTTTCCAGGCGGTGAAAATGCGATGTTAAAATATTTAAGCAACAACATTAAATATCCGGTTGGTGCAAGAGAAGCCAATATTACCGGTGTTGTTTATGTAAGCTTTATCGTGGATAAAGAAGGAGAAATAAAAAACATTGAAATTCTACGGGGAATTGGTGGCGGATGTGAAGAAGAAGCAGTGCGAGTTATAAGAAAAATGAATAAGTGGAAGCCTGGCAAGCAAAATGGTCAGGCTGTTAATGTCCAATTCAAACTTCCTGTCTCCTTCACACTGAGATAACATCTAGAGAAAGAGCTCATCCATTTAGATGAGCTTTTTCATTTACACAAAATGAAGTAAAGGATAAAATACAGTCCGACCAACCTCCTCAACCCATCGACCAACAAGAAAGAGATGGTTTATATGAATTAAGGGATTACTTTTGAGGTAGAATTCCCAACTATGAGAAGTATTAAAATAATCGCCCTATTCGTTTTAACTCTATCTATTTATTCATGTAAGACGAACAAGTCCGTTCCAACTGAGGTAAGAGAGTTGCCCGAAATCAATGTTCGTCCGAGTAATGACGATTATAGAGCATCGATAACCAAGTTACATGACTTAGTACATACTCAACTTGACGTTCGCTTTGATTGGAATAAAAGATACTTATTAGGAAAAGCGGTTATCACATTGAAAGCGCATGCTCTTCCACAAAATACAGTTTGGTTAGATGCACGTGGCATGCAAATTAATCAAGTAAAACAGTTAATTGGAAAAGATTCCGTCGTTGTAAAATACGATTATGCAAATGACAGTCTTCATCTGTTTTTAGATCGAAGATATTCGAAAGATGAACCTATTCAAATCTACATTGACTATGTTGCAAAACCTGATGAGTTAACGGATATTGGGGGAAGCAGGGCGATTACGAGTGACAAAGGATTATATTTTATTAATCCTGATGGAAAAGATAAAAAGAAGCCCATGCAAATTTGGACACAAGGTGAAACGCAAGCCAGTTCGGCTTGGTATCCAACCATTGATGCGCCTAATCAAAAAATGTCGCAAGAGATTAGAATCACAGTAGAAAATAAATTCAAAACTGTTTCCAATGGAATTATGACGAGCAGTATTACCAATACTGACGGAACACGCACCGATACCTGGAAACAAAATTTACCTCATGCTCCGTACCTTTGTATGATGGCAATTGGAGAATTTGCAATTGTTAAAGATACATGGAACCGAAAAGAAGTGAGTTATTACGTAGAACCTGAATATGAAAAAGTAGCTCGTAAAATCTTTGGCAATACTCCTGAAATGATGACTTTTTTCTCCAACAAATTAGGGGTTGAATATCCCTGGGATAAATACAGTCAGATCGTAGTTCGTGATTATGTAAGTGGGGCTATGGAAAACACCTCCGCTACCATTCACGGAGATTTTGTACAACGAGATGAGCGAGAACTACTAGATGGAAATTATCAAGAATATATTTCCCATGAATTATTTCATCAGTGGTTCGGTGATTATGTAACGTGTGAGTCATGGTCGAACACAACACTGAACGAAGGTTTTGCAACGTACGCAGAATATTTATGGAATGAATACAAGTACGGCAGAGACGAAGCCGACATTTATCATCAAAACGATTTATTTTCTTACTTACGCGAATCAAAAACAAAGAACGAAAATCTAATCCGTTTTCAATACGATGCACCGGAAGATGTATTTGACAGACATAGCTATGAGAAAGGCGGACTAGTGATACACATGCTTCGTAATTATTTAGGAGACGAAGTATTTTTTGCCTCTTTAAAACATTATTTAACCACGAATCAATTCAAAAATGTGGAAGTCCATCAATTAAGGTTAGCTTTTGAAGAAGTGAGTGGAGAAGATTTGAATTGGTTTTTTAATCAATGGTATTTAGAAAAAGGCCATCCTATTCTCAATATTAATTACAACTACGACACTGCATTAAAAATACAAAAGGTGACCATTCGTCAAGAACAAAACCTAAATGAATTTCCGCTTTACCGATTACCGATGGAGATTGATATTTACACCAACAATACCATCCAACGAAAAAATATAACATTGACACAACAGGAACAAACTTTTAGTTTTCCTGTGGATTCAAAACCAGAGTTAGTAAATGTTGATGCTCAAAAAATGTTGTTAGCTGTACGCAAGGACAACCATACACCACAAGAATGGATTACACTTTACAAAAAGGGAACATTGTTTCAAGATCGATTTGATGCCATCCAAGCTATTGCCAACGATTATAAAGTAGGAAGTGCAGAGAGCGAAATCATTAAACTAGCATTACATGATAAAAATTGGAAGATCAGAGAATATGCAATCAATAAAATTGAAACCTTTGCAAAGTCGGAAGAAAAAGAATCCATCAAAAAAACGCTCATGACTATTGGCATCGAAGATAAAAAAAGTGATGTGCGAGATGCAGCGTTGATCGCATTAGATGAGCATTTCACCGGCGATGATTTAATAGTATATTTCAAAAACGCTATTCGAGACAGCGCTTTCTCGGTGGTCGAAACCGCAATTTTAGCTTTATCCAATCGCGACAAAGAAGGAACTCTGCTGATTGCCTCACAATTGGAAGGAGACCAACATTCAAGAATTCAAAATATACTCAGTGTATTATATAGCAAATCGGGAAGTGATGCGCAATTCAATTACATGAAAAAAATATTGATGGCGAGTACGGGCTTTGCATCCTATTCACAAATTCAGAACTACGGAAAGTTTTTAAAAAATTGTAAGGATCATGCCCATATTAATGAAGGACTAAAAACAATTTACGATATTTCCAAACAAAGTGAGGAATGGATTTCTCGATTGGCAGCCGTACAGACTTTAGTTGATCTGGCTAACTATAGCGATAGTCAGGCTAAGCTTGCACTAAAAGCATCGGATCTAGTAACAGAAAAAAGTTGGGCGGAACATATTACCATTGCATCTAAATATGTGGATGATTTAAAAAAGAACGAAACCAATGAGATGCTCTTAAAGATTTATAACTCACCAAAAAACTAAACTACCAGACTATGGAATTCACACTAAGCAGAGATAAATTTTCTATCATCATTACATCGATTGTAATTGCATTTGCTCTCAGTGGAGCCATTATATTCTCTTATGGCGATTTCAATATTGAGAAAAAAGTACATTTCGCATTTCTGTTTAGTTGTTACTTTATCCTTATACTTTGTATTGTGTTTTATTTATATCGCCCATTAAAATATAGCATTGAAAATGGGAACATTAGAATTTCAAGAATGCTTGGCGATAAAATTATTTACAAAGATGAGATCAAAGCAATCCGAATTCCTTCCGAGCATGACATAGCATGGCCCATCCGCACCTTTGGAAATGGTGGACTTTTCGGATATACCGGTCGTTATTACACTAAACATATTGGATCTATGATTTGGTATTGTAGCAGGAAAAATAATTTTATCCTTATCGAAAGAAAAAACAAAATACCCATCGTTATTAGTCCAGATAAGTATAAAGACTTTTTAAAATCTTTTACTGCTTAACTGAGTTGAATTATTTTTTAAATAACAAAATAATTGTAAATCCATCCTGCGCACAAAAGTAAAAACATCAATTCCATCACCCATCTTTTTTTCCCACTTAAAAAATAATAGGCAAGATAGATGGAAACTGGAAGAACGATAATACTATAGCGGTATAAGGATTCATCTCTAGAAAAAAGAACCGATAAAATTCCAATGGGAATAAGCAACACTAAAAGTTGCTGAATCAATCGTGACTTAGTTACGTTTTTAAAATAGTTGGTTTGCAATTTTAACAAAGAGAGAATAAAGAGTATACCCACTATAACTACGCTCAAGATATATTTTACATTAAAAATATGTGCGAGGTCAATTTTTCTTTTAATTCCAGACACAAAAACCCGTTCATAAAATGACATTAACTCATTATTCCAGAAATAATAGAAGAAAGCAAAGAAGAAAGGCAAAAGCAAGCCCATGATACTTACAATCCACAAACGCCATGAAAAGGGACGAAGAATTAAAATACATAGAATATAAAATAAAAAGAGGAAGATAGTGGGCAAATAAAACAAAGCCGCCAGTGACAATAAAAATGCGCCATCGAAAGACAAGGCTAAAGGTGCTGGATGTTTGTATAAAGAGAATAGTTTATCAAATACCAAAATGAGCAAGCTATTCACAAATAGGATCGGATGAATCCATAAAAAAGGCGGAAAGAGCCCGGCGATGATGATATACATGAGCGCAGGAAGCCAAGATTGCTTATACAGAACCTCATGTTTATTAATAATATAGTTAATATGTAGGGCTTGACTGGTGAATAAGAGAACCGCTAAAAAAGTAGACAGAAAGGGCGGGATAAACGTTAACGATTTAACAATCAGATCATAAAGTGGCATTCCATTAGCGGGAACTATTTCATAAGTACTTGATTTTGAAACGAACCACATCGAAGCCGATAAAATCACCAAGATGACTACTGGAAAAATTTGTGTGGTTCTAAAGCTTCGGATTAACATTTAAATTTTATTCAGTGATAATTTTCTATAAATTTGCAACAAATTAAACGAAAAATATGACTGCCATCTTCAAAGGCATTGCAACTGCCGCAGAATCTATCTTCCCTTTCCTACCAAGTTTTGGTGATCTTGTTAATTGGTTCTTTGGATTAACCATTACGGTTGGCGTCATTTACTGGCTTTGGTATGATGCAAAAGTAAAGCGTGGTGGTGAGAATTATATGGCGAAGAAAGGATAATATCCACTAATTATACAGAAAGGCATTCTCTGAAAGGAGCGATGCCTTTTTTTATGCGTTTAATTAAGAAATAAACAATAGTTCCAATATAAACATCGGCACTTTACATAAACGCTATATTTGAAATAGTCCACTAAATAAACCATTAACCATTTAGTATTACTCACTCTCCGACATAGCCAATCATTCATTATTGGATAGATTGATTTTTAATTAAATTTTAAATTCTCGCTTCGATAAATATTCAAAAAACAACCACGGAGGAACGGAGAAAGCACGGAGAAGCACGGAGAATTTTCATAAACTTTTTAATTCAAAGTATGATAGAATTATTTTATATTGTTCACAAAAAATTGAAATGAACTATTAACCATTTGGTATTACTCACTCTCCGTGAACCTCCGTGTAATCCGTGTCTCCGTGGTAAAAAATCAAATTTTGTTTTGAATGCAGACTTATTCAATCGAAAAAACTACTTAGCCGAACAATAATAATTGGATAGATTGACTTTTAATTAAATTTTAAATTCTCGCTTCGATAAAAATTCAAAAAATAACCACGGAGGATCGGAGAAAGCACGGAGAAGCACCGAGAATTTTAATAAACTTTTTAATTCAAAGTATG
>JBJXGU010000394.1:0-3875 GCA_046160245.1 Bacteroidia bacterium | reverse complement strand
TTACGAATACAGGAAATGTTAGTATGTGCGCAGGGAATTCCGTAGTACTTCAAGCTACGGGTGCTTCCAATTTAAGTTGGAGTCCGGCAACGGGTTTAGATGTTACCGCTGGAAATTTAGTAAATGCATCTCCAGCACAAACCACTACTTATACCATTACTGGTAGTAGCAATGGTTGTTCTGCAAGCAGTGATGTAACGGTAACTGTAAATAATTTACCAAACGTTACAGCCACTTTGAGTGCTAGTATTTGTGTAGGACAAAGTACCAACCTAAGTGCAAATGGTGCGCTTACTTATTCATGGAGTCCAAGCACAGGATTAAATCAAGCAACCGGAACAACGGTTATTGCATCTCCTACAACTTCTACCAACTATACTGTTGTAGGAACTGACATCAATGGATGCACAGGATCTGCACTCTCAAATGTAAGTGTTAATGATATTCCTGCTGCTGTTTCAGCTGTTTCTGGAGCAGCGAATCTTTGTGCTTCTGCAAGTGAATTCTATTTTGTAGGTGCGGCAAACAATGCAAGTTCTTATACATGGTCTGTTCCTAGTGGTGTAACCATTCTTTCTGGACAAGGAACTACCACTTTAGAAGTTTCAACAAGTACTGCAAATGGTAATATTTGTGTTGCGGCTTCTAATAATTGTGGAAGTAGTGCTGCTGCATGTCAAGCTGTAGTTTCAAATGTGAATGCACCCGCTAAGCCAGCAACGGTTTTGGGAGCATCAAAAGCATGTAACGGTTCGGTAATTGTTTACAGTGTTGCTCAAGGAGCTGATGCAACTTCTTACAACTGGATTGGTCCTGCAGGAACAATTATTCTCTCTGGTAATGGAACAAATACCATTTCACTTCAATTCAATGCTGGATTTACAGGTGGAAATTTAAAAGTAACTGCATCAAATGCATGTGGCACTAGTGTAATTCGCTACAAAGCACTTAGTTTAAATTTGCCCGCAACTCCAACTACAATTCTTGGAAATGCATATGGAGTATGCAATAGTTTAGAATCGTATAGCGTAACTGTCGTGTCGGGAATCACCTATGTTTGGTCAGTACCTGCTGGTGCTTCTATTGTTTCCGGACAAGGCAGTAATGCAATCTCTGTTCAATATGATCCAAGCTTTGCCATGGGAACTATTTCAGTTACTGCAACCAATGCTTGTGGTTCTAGTACAGCAAGAACCAAAACAATAAAAGCGGTTCCTGCCTATCCTTCAGCCATTGTAGGTGCCGTTAGTGTTTGTGCCGGTGAAACAGGAGTAGCTTACAGCGTTTCCAGTGTTTATGGAGCAAGTTCATATTCTTGGTCAAGCCCAACGAATTCTACTGTTTCTTCAGGTCAAGGAACCAATGCAGTATTAGTAGATTTTAATTCCAACGCAATTTCCGGCAAAGTAAAAGTGTCTGCATCTAATGCTTGTGGCGTTTCATCAATACGATCAAAATCCGTTACGGTTAATGCTTGTGCGAAAGTATCCGATGAAAACACAGAAGCTAATGTTTCTTTAATGCCAAATCCTGCTTCCTCTTTTGTAGAAATTCAATTTCAGAGTTTGTTGAATAAAGATGGAGTATTAAGAATTGATAATATTTTAGGACAAGCTATCTACACACAAGAAATAAAAGTGGAAAATGGAATGAACTCCTATAAACTAGATGTTCGTGAATTCACAAAAGGTGTTTATGTAGTAAGTGTTAAGCAAGATGGTAAATCCATATCAAAACGTTTAATTATCGAATAATCATCTGACAAAGATCAATCGAAGCCGTTCTTTGAATAAAGGAACGGCTTCGTACTTTTGTACCCTACACCACAACCCATGAAAAATCCATTTCACTATTTCCTCTTCTTGATTTTCATCATCAATGGAAATTCTTCAACCGCTCAATCCATAGCTTGGACTCAATTTGATATGAGCAATTCTGGACTGCCCAACAACTCCGTACGCTGTATAGCTTTTGAGAATGATAGTACAGCTTGGATTGGTACTGATTTCGGCTTGGCTAAATTCAGCAATGGAATGTGGACGATTTTCAATACTGTTAATTCAGGAATTGGAAATAACGACATTAGAAGTATTGCAATTGATACCAATGGTGTGAAATGGATTGGAACCTTTGCCAATGGGATCAGTGTATTTAATGATACGCTATGGACCATCTACAATACTTTTAATTCATCATTACCGGATGACTTTGTAAGAAGTTTGGCAATAGATCAAAACAACACCAAATGGATTGGTACCGTTGGTGGTTTAGCAAAAATAGATTCTGCCAATAACTGGAGTGTATATACCATGTGGAATAGTGTACTTGGCTCGAATAACATTGCTTGTATTTTTGTAAATCCAACTACCGATGATAAATGGGTTGGAACTGTAAATGGTGGTGTGCTGCTCATCGAGAAAGATACTAATCTCACTTCCTTTACCATTCAGAATTCAGGTATACCCGATAATACCGTCCTTGGCATTGACATGGATATAAATCAAAATTTTTATTTGGCAACTCCAGGGAATGGTTTAGCCGTAAAACTAAATGGATTTGGTTGGTTGACTTATAATTTGGTTTCATCCAATATTCCGACGGCGAGTCTTACATCGGTTGCGTTAGATGCACTGGACCAACCCTGGGCAGGAACCAACACCCATGGACTTCTTTATAAAAACGGAAGCAACTTTGTTAAATACGACACCTCCAATTCACCGCTTACCGATAATCTGATTCAAACCATTCGCATGGCGCCTGATCAAAAATTATGGATTGGAACACAAACAGGAGGTTTATTTATTTTAGATCCTTCTTTACTGACGGGAGTGCAATCACTAACGGCGACGCCTAGCCTAATTGTATATCCTAATCCATGTACTGACTTTATATATATTGAATCGGTGAATCCACTTCAAAAAATAGAGTTATGGGATGTCCGAGGGAGTTTAATTCTACTTCCTGACGGGATGACAAATAAAATCAATGTTCAATCGCTTACGAATGGAATGTATCAGATGCGATTGACGGAAGAGAGTGGAAAAACTCATCTTAAAAAAATTATTGTAAACCACTAATTCAATTTTTCTATCGATTGATTTTTCCGATTTCGAATTAAGTGCTAAAGTTTTTCGCTAAAGTTTCTCGCTAAGGCGCTAAGGCGCAAAGATAATCCCGATAGCCATCGGGACGCTGAGGCTGCACTATGCTAAAGTTTCTCGTACACATTAACCAGGGTAAAAAGTTTGTTTTGCAGAATCTACCTTCGGAAGACCAATAAGGCTACGCTATCTTTAGTACGATGGCAATTTGTATATTTGAAATCTGCCAGCAATTGAAAATATGTCACCGTTTAAAAAACGTTCAACTATGAAAAAGACAATCTCACTACTCCTTACAATATTCACAGTAGTTAACATGTGCAATGCACAAAACTTTATACAAAAAGGAGCAGACATTAATGGGGAAGCAGCTAATAACCAATCAGGCAGGTCTGTAAGCATGCCCGACAACAATACTGTTGCCATTGGGGCGATAAACAATGATGGAAACGGAACGGATGCAGGCCATGTACGCATTTATCGCTGGAATCCTGCTAATGGAGGGATATGGGTGCAAAAAGGAAATGACATCGATGGGGAATCTGCAAATGACTTATCAGGGTTCTCAGTATGTATGCCAGACAGCAATACCATTGCAATTGGGGCAGTATCTAATGACGGAGCTGGAAGCAATTCAGGCCATGTGCGTATTTACCGCTGGAATTCTGCCAGTGGCGGGACTTGGGTGCAAATAGGAACAGACATTGATGGGGAGGCAGCCGATGACGGATCAGGCGGGTCGATAAGCATGCCCGATAGCAATACCGTTGCTAT
>JBJXGU010000393.1:0-3058 GCA_046160245.1 Bacteroidia bacterium | reverse complement strand
AGAGCATTAATCCAGGCACCAATCCAAAACTTACCATGTCGGCTAATGAATCGAGTTGCTTGCCTAATTCAGAGTAAGCATTGAATTTTCGAGCGACAAAACCATCTCCAAAATCAAGTAGTGCAGCAATGAAAATGAACATACTCGCTGTTGTTAAATCGCCATTGAAAATAGAAACAATAGCCAGGCAGCCACAAAATAAATTGGCTAAAGTCATGAGATTGGGCAGATGACGCATGAGGACGAAGATAGTTGATATAGAATTAAACGATAAGTCGTATTTAATGGAATTTTCAGTGGTCAATCGTCGGTTTAGATGGGTGAATTTGAATGTTAATATTTTACATGAAGAATGCAGATTTCAGAGACAAACCTACTTACTTTTGATTTTCAGAACCTTCAAGCAGATCCTTACGTATAATCAAATTCAGAATATACTATTTGCCTCTGAAAATCGTTTGGATGCCACAACCTAATAATTATGCAAAAGACTAAATTTTATTTAATCGCTATCGCTGGACTCCTCAGTACCGCCTTAGTGGCTCAAACTCCTAAGTACAGTAATGAATTTTTAGCCATCGGTGTGGGTGCACGAGGGCTCGGATTGAGTGGAGCTATGTCGGCAATGGCGAATGATGCAACAGCAGGTTATTGGAATCCTGCCGGCCTATCAAAAGTGAAAGGCAATTTGCAAATTGCATTAATGCACAGTGAGTATTTCGCAGGTATTGCTAAGTATGATTATGGTTCTTTTGCTGCACCCATCGATGCTACCAGAACGATTGGAGTTTCTATCATTCGATTTGCAGTAGATGATATTATCGACTCTACCGACTTAATCGATAAGGATGGCAATATCGATTTCGATCGTCTGAAGTCATTTTCATCTGCTGACTATGCGTTTTTATTTTCGTATGCTCAAAAAACAAAAATTACGGGATTGAGTTTAGGTGCTAATGCAAAAGTAGTACATCGTAAGGTGGGTGACTTCGCAAAAGCCTGGGGATTTGGATTAGATGCAGGAGCACAATATGAAAAGGGAAAATGGACTTTTGCAGCAGTAGGAAAAGATATTACTTCCACTTTCAATGCGTGGACTTATAATACCGAAAATTTAGAAGCTGTTTTTAAGGAAACCGGTAATGCAATTCCAGAAAATGGATTGGAAGTTACCTTGCCACGATTAATTTTAGGAACTGCTTTCAAAACAAATATTGTTAAAAAAATTACAGTGAATCCGGCAATCGATCTTGATATCACCTTTGATGGAAAAAGAAATGTTCCCGTAAAAACCGATGTGATGAGCATTGATCCTAAGGTAGGAGTTGAGTTCGGGTATGATGATTTCATCTTTTTGAGAGCGGGATTAGGAAACATTCAAACCATTAAAAATATTGATGCCAGCACTTCTACTACAGCACAACCCAATATTGGAATTGGTTTGCGCTTGAAGAATGTGACCATCGACTATGCATTAACGAATATTGGAAATACATCCGAATCCTTGTACTCGAATGTGTTTTCATTGAGATTGAATATTGTGAAAAAGGAAGGTTCTTCAAGTAAAAAATAAAATCTTACATGAAACAATTTTACGCACTTATCACTGCATTCCTGCTTGCCCAAACTTTGTGCTTGGCACAGCCTTACGGCAACGAATGGATTGCATTTACGAGCGGTCAACCGCTATCCACACAACAATACTTTCGTATTGGTATTTGGCAAGAAGGAGTTTACCGAGTTTCTTATGCCGATATGCAAAACAATGGGGTTCCGGTTACCTCATGGTTTAGCCCCGACCGATATCAAGTTTATGCAAATGGTAAGGAACAGTTCATTCATGTTGCAGACGTGAATGCTGATAATATCTTTGGCCCTGGTGATTATGTTGAGTTTTATGGAAAAGGAACCGATGGAGCCTATGATCGCGCATTGTATGTAAATGACCAAGACCAACCTAATCCTTACTTTAGTAATTATAACGACACGGCATCTTACTTTTTAACGTATTCTCCTTTTTCAACCAACAATAGAAGAATGCCACTATTAACAGATAATAATTTTGGAGCGTATTCACCAGAAACTTATTTCATTTCCGAAAATGTGAAGGTGTATGGAGGAGAATACAATATTGGATGGCGAGACTTTAATGATATTGCAGATAATTCGTTTTCGGAAGGAGAAGGTTTTTTGTCAGGTCTTATAAGTAAACAACTTCCATTTGATATCAATTATTCTATTGCAAAATCAGTTTCATTGGGCCCAATTCCTACCATAGAAGCCATGGTGATGGGTGCCAATGTCAATGCGCATCCTTATCAATTGAAAAGTGCTGGCAATGTATTAATCGACACATTATTTTATGCCTATGAATTGGTAAAACATAATTTCGATATTACTAATTTACCATCGAGTGGAAACTACATTTTTCAATTCATGCCACTGAACGATTTAACTTTCCCCGGTAATTTGAATTATATGCAAATCGCTTATGCGAAATTGCGTTACGCGCGTAGCTTTGATTTTAGCGGTGAAACATTACCTAAGAAATTAGCTGTTAATGGTACTTCAACTAAAGCATTGTTAGAATGTACCAATCTTAGCGCATCGGCTCCTCGCATTTATGTAATGAGTGGCGATACCATAAAATTATTGATCCCTTCACAAGTAGGAGGTGTTTACAAGGGGTTGGTTCCCATGAATGGTCAAGAGCAACATTGTTATATGGTTGATAATAGTCAAGTGTTTTCCTTTTCTGGAAACGCAACGATGAAGAGTGTAAATTTAGATACCGATCCCGCGAAGTTTGCACGATTTAATAATTTTAAATTAACGGGTGCCAATTCCGATTTTTTATTGATCTCCAATAAGTCGATTTGGAGTGGAGCGGTATCTTATGCCGGATACCGAACTACAAAAGGATACAATGTATTGCTTGCTGATATTGATGAATTATATGACCAGTTCGCCTGGGGTATTAAAAAGCATCCTTTGTCAATAAGGAATTTCTGTGATCAACTTATCGATAACAATTCCATCGCTCCAAAGTTTATGTTGC
>JBJXGU010000392.1:0-4494 GCA_046160245.1 Bacteroidia bacterium | reverse complement strand
GCACATCGTCTTGGGCAGTGTCTCAACCTTCTTACCATGCTTTTCCCTTCATCTCCATTTGTCATTATCATTCGTTCAAAATACAAGCAGTTAATTTGCCTTTCTAATGTTCTTGTGCTCCAGTTACAATTAATGCATTCTTCCATATAAAAAGTCCTTGCTTTTTTACTTTCTACCTTTAAAAGAAGGCGGTAATGTGTCCAGCTCAATTCTCCACGCAGTGAGTGGAGTTTATTAAAAGTGTTAAAGAACTGTCTATTATATAATCGTTAGTTGCAGGGCTATGACAACCATCTCAATAAAAAAAGACCTATCATTTCTGACAGGTCTTTATTCTTCAACTTGGTTACGTTATCCGAAGACAAGAGGCTTGACCAAGCATCACCCTACAAAAGTAGCTATATTTGGGAAAATTTGCAAGTTAAAACATGAAATTCAGAGACTTTCGGCAATATTTCTCAGCAGCAAGAGTAAATCGATATTTACTTGCGACGGGTAACTCAACGAGTAAGGCAGTTAAACTCTATAAAGAAAATCTAAAGTTATCACAGGCATTTCATCCTATTCTTGGGATATTTGAGGTTGTTTTGCGAAATAGGCTCAACGACATTTTAACTTCTCATTTTACTGATCCTGATTGGATAATAAATCAAAAAAATGGTTTTATGTCTGACCCGTCATTAAGATTTACATACAAACGAACCGGACATCAAAAGATAAATGATTTTTTAAAGAGAGAAATAAATAAAGCTGAGAAGAGACTTCAAAAGACAAGGACGCCAATTACAAGTGGTAAAATAATAGCTGAACAATCGTTAGGCTTCTGGACTGACTTATTTGAAGTACATCATTATCGCTTATTAAAAGGTAAGCCAATTCAAATATTTCATTCATTACAGGCGGGACACGGAAGAAAGGAAGTGAATGAAGAATTGGATAATGTAAGGCGTTTTAGAAATAGAATTAATCATAACGAACCAATTTGCTTTAATGGAAATGTTGTTGATTTTAATGAAGCATTAAAAGTTCATAAATCTATAGTTAAATTACTAACTTGGATTGATCCTGAAATTATTAAACTAATTGCTAGCCTAGACAAAGTAGAAAAAACGATTGAAAATGCAAAAAAGTTATAAAGTTCTAATTAATAATTGACGTATTTCTAATTTTAAAATTCCAAAAGTTTAGTCAATTGAAATACTTTTAATACTCAGTTGTTCTAATTTTAATTTAGCTTTCCATCTCTTCAATAATCTTTACTTCCATCAAAGGATGAATAAAATATTTATGTTTAGTCTGCAAATCAAAACACTCAAAGTTTTTACGGAGCTGATGTCCCTTAATAAATTGTTGTCCATTGCGTGTAGTGAAGGATGATTTAAAGGGAATTTCATCTAAATGAATCCACTCATCGTTGTAGGTATTGTGTACATGCAATGCTTTCATCAAATTCACATCACCACAACTGCTAGCCGCGGGATTTCGCATATAACCAACGACAGCTTTTGAAATTTCTTCGGGAAATATTTTCCGCTCTAAAAAACCATACATCAAGTGTTGAAATTCTCTTTTCCATTCCATTCCATGTGGTGCAACTGAATGTCCAAAGCGTAAAAAGCAAGTGAGATGGGCTACTTCATGCGTAAATGTAATTAAGAAAGCGTAAGGGTTTAAGTCGTGGTTGATGGTGATGGTATGACTCTTTCCTTCGTGTGGAGGTCGGTAATCGCCCAGTTTGGTTTGCCGACTTTTCTTGATGCGAACTCGGATTCTATATTTTTGAATCCAATCGAAACAAGTGTCCACCGCATCGGCCGGAATGTATTTCCCAAGTGCCTTTCTTAAATCTTCTGCTGTTACTGCCTTCGCCATAATCTATCTTCAGCAAATTTAGGAAATTGAAGGAAAAATTTTAGTTACTGAAATAATAAAATTTATTTATCAATTACTTCAATAATTGATAAGCCAAAAAACTACTCAACCAAGCTAATGCCGACATATACCCAAATTGTAAAATAGGCCATTTCCACGATCCGGTTTCTCGTTTCACTACGGCCATGGTGCTCATGCATTGCATGGCAAAAGCATAGAACAACATCAACGACCATCCCACAGCGGCAGTATACCGAGGTTCGCCCGTTTCTTGGTTGATCTCTTTGCGCATTTTTTCTTTTACGGTCTTGGTGTCGGCATCATTTTGTCCCACGCTGTAAATCGTACTCATGGTTCCTACAAATACTTCGCGCGCTGCAAACGAGGTAACCAATGCAATTCCAATTTTCCAATCAAATCCTAAAGGTCGAATAACAGGTTCAATAAAATGTCCGAGCTTACCCGCATAGGAAGCTTCTAGCATTTTGGATTGTATTACATAAAGCTCGGCTTGTTTGCTTTCGCCTGCTTCGTTCAATTCTGTGGCTTTTTTTTCAAGTTGGTCAAATGTATTTCCCGGACCTCTTGAAGATAAGAACCAAAGTACAATACTGATGGCGATGATAATTTTTCCAGCATCAAAAAGAAATATTCTCACTTTTTCGGTGATGGAATATAAAATATTTTTCCATCGAGGCATTCGGTAAACCGGAATCTCCATGATGAAATACGCTTTTTCTTTTTGCTTGATGAAATTCTTGAACAGTGCTGCTGAAGCCAATGCTGCAATAAATCCAATCAAGTAAAGCGACATCATCACCATGCCTTGTAATCCAATAAATCCAAAAACTAATTTTTGCGGAACCACCAATGCAATGAGCAAGGTGTACACCGGTAGTCGCGCCGAGCAACTCATCAATGGAAGCACGAAGATGGTAATCAATCTTTCCTTCCAACTTCCAATGGTTCGTGTTGCTAAGATAGCAGGAACCGCACAAGCCGATCCACTAATCAATGGAATTACCGATCGTCCATTCAATCCAAATTTACGCATGAGCTTGTCCATTAAAAAACTGACACGCGCCATATAGCCGGTGTCTTCCAATATGGCAATGAACATAAACAAAAACGCAATTTGTGGAATGAAAATGACAATTCCACCAACGCCTGCTAAAATACCATCTACAAATAAATCATTCAATACTCCCGCAGGTAATGCTTCTCTCGCAATATCACTGATGTTGGCGAAAGTTTCATCAATAAAATTCATTGGAAATTCCGCCAATGTAAAAATCGCTTGGAAGATTAAAAATAAAATGAAAAGAAATATAACAAATCCCCAAACGGGATGCATCAAGAATCGATCGATGTGTTGAGAGTTCGAATGCTTCTTTTTGCTTTCTCCTTTGGTTACCGAATGAAGTAATACATCTTGTATGACTTTGTACCGTTCTAGTGTTTCATGCGATTTCAGATTTTCTAAATCGACACTGTCCATAGCAACAAAGGAAATTGCTTTTTCGTTTTGCTCTTTAGTAAAATGAAAATCATCAATCGATTCAATATGATGTGCAATTTGTAAGGCGGTATAATTACTCTTTAAATGGAGAATATCTTTTAATCCATTCAATAATTTAGGAGCAAGATTGGATGTTTCAAAAATATCATTGATCGGAACAGGAATCGAACTCAGCAATACTTGTTTCAATTCTTCGATGCCTTCTTCATTGCGTGCATTGATGGGAATAACACGAACACCCAATCTTCTTTCTAACTCGTCCAGTTTAATGGTGATCAATTGTTTCTTCACCATGTCCATCATGTTCAATGCGAGAACACATGGAATTTTTAAATCGATGATTTGACTGGCTAAGAATAAACTTCGTTTTAGGTTCGTACCATCTACCAGTAATACAACGATGTCGGGATGACTTTCATTGAGTGGATCACATAATACTTCAAAAGGAATTCTTTCGTCGGGCGACTTCGGATATAAACTATAGGTGCCCGGTAAATCAATAATTTCAAACGAAGTAGGTTCTCCTGTATTCGAATTATAAAAGCGACAATGTCCAGTTTTTTTTTCGACGGTGACACCTGGAAAATTGGCTACTTTTTGATTGAGTCCGGTAAGTACATTAAAAAGTGAACTCTTACCGCTGTTTGGATTTCCGGCGAGTGCAACTTTTACATAACGCTTAGGGGTATCCGAAGTTATTGGATAGGAGGAAGACAAAACAAAATACTACACAAGTGGTTTAACAACGATTGATTCCGCTTCTTCCATACGAATTCCAAGCGTAGCCCCATTTAAAAGGATGGCCATGGGGCAACCAAATGGTGCAAAACGATCGATGGTGATTGTCTCGCCCGGTAAGCATCCCATTTCTAAAAGCTTTTGTTTTATCACTTCATCATTGAAAGAATCTATGATCGCACTTTCTCCTTTGAGTAGACTTGATAATCGCCTAGTTCCAACTTGCATAACCTCTCTTGTTTAGAATCATTCTAAATATGATGCTAAGATATAAATCCACAACTATTATCAAACCAACTAAAATCATTTCTTTTGTAAATAATTGAAAAACAAGCTTGTGAATCACATGATTCTTGTCAACTTGG
>JBJXGU010000391.1:0-5389 GCA_046160245.1 Bacteroidia bacterium | reverse complement strand
CAGCTTGTGTCATGTTGCGTGGAACTGCTACATGAATTCCTCTCATGGATCCTAAAATAAATTGCATCGGTGAACCAGAATGCCAAACTCCTTCTAATCGATGTCCTCTGGTAGCAATGATCATAGGAGCTTTTTGTCCGCCCTTAGTGCGGTAATGTAAACAAGCAAGATCATCCGTCAACACTTGAATAGCATACGCTAAATAATCTAAATATTGAATTTCGGCAATAGGTCGAAAACCTCTTAATGCAAGTCCAATTCCCTGACCAATGATGGTTGCTTCACGAATACCTGTATCAAATATTCGGTTCTCTCCATATTTTGCTTGTAGGCCTGCATAGGTTTGATTTACTCCTCCAATATTCCCAACATCCTCTCCAAAAATTACGACCTCTTGTTTTTTACTTAATTGTACATCCCAATTGGCTTGTAAAACTTCTCTTCCATCCACAAGTGGAGCGTTGGAATCATAAATGGCCGGAATAGGACTAATTTGATGAATACTCCATTTGCTTTGACTGTATAGATGCGAATCATAACGTTCTGTGTTAAGATTTCTATATTGCTGAAGCCAAATCAAAAGTTGATTCCTTTCATTCGAATCTTCAGCTTTTACATAGCGTAAAACTTTTTTAATGGTCGATTCAATATCTTTTCTTTCGGGTTCGGAGATTTGTTTGAGTTTATTTAAAGCAACTTCAATAAATACTTTATTTGGACTCGATGAAGCTAATTTTTCTATGTGATTAGAAGCCTCATCTAGCTCCGCTTTTATCCCCGTCGAAAGATTAGCCCAAGCTTTTTTGCGTGCATCATTGGCTTCTTTTTTAGCAGCTGCTTCAATAGTATTTAATTCTTCTTCGGTTGTTATTGCACTTTTCAATAACCATTCTCGAAATTTTTTAATGCAATCAAACTCATCTTCCCATGCTAATCTTTCTTTGCTCTTGTAACGTTCATGGGAACCACTGGTAGAGTGTCCTTGAGGTTGAGTTACTTCTTGAATATGAAATAAAACTGGAATGTGTTGTTCTCTGCAAATAGCTATACCTTTTTCGTAGGTGTCAATGAGGTCGGTGTAATCCCAGGCTTTCGCAGTTAAAATAACATATCCTTCTTTGTCGTCAGTTCGCTCAAATCCTTTAAGAACTTCAGAAATACTTTGCTTCGTAGTTTGGAATTTCGCTGGAACAGAAATTCCATATCCATCATCCCAAACACTAATAGCCATAGGTACTTGTAAAACTCCAGCAGCATTAATAGTTTCAAAAAACAGGCCTTCCGATGTTGAGGCATCACCTATAGTTCCGAAAGCAACTTCATTTCCGGAAAGCGTAAATCCAGACATCTTTGATGATAAATCGGGACTTGATTTGTAAAGTTTTGATGCAAGTGCTAAGCCAAGTAAACGTGGCATTTGTCCTGCTGTTGGTGAAATGTCAGCGGATGAATTTTTGTGATTCATCAAGTTTTTCCACGAGCCATCCTCATTGAGTAAGCGAGTAGAGTAGTGCCCATTCATACATCTTCCTGCAGAAGAAGGATCTGCTGTTACATCAGGATGCGCATAGAGTTGAGCGAAAAATTCTTCCATGCTCAGAAGATTCGCAGCAAACATAAAAGTTTGATCACGATAATATCCTGAACGAAAGTCTCCATTTTTGAAAACTTTAGCCATAGCGATTTGTGCTAGCTCTTTTCCGTCTCCAAATATTCCAAATTTTGCTTTTCCAGTAAGTACTTCTTTTCTGCCAATTAAACTTGCTTGTCGACTTTCACAAACTATTTGATAATCGCTTAAGATGAGTTTTTTGAAATCATCAAATGATAAATCTTTAGTTGAAGTTTTATTCTGCATATTGATTCTTTTCGGTTAATAGTTTAAAGAATTTAATGAAAAGATATTTGCAAAATTACGAAAAGCGAGCTTAAAATGCGAATTTTATAGCTCGAATTGTTCAATTTGTCAATTGGTAATCAATTCTTTAAAATGCTTGTGAGATATGACTAAGTAAGAGGCAATAATTTTCAAGAAAGGCTACCCACTCGTAAATTCCTTAGAAGACATTAAATTTTGTGTTTTTGCTCGCTAGAATGTAAAATAGTTGAAGCTAAAATAAGGAATAGGAAGAGTTAAGAATTACATCCGAAACAACGAAGATGGAAAATGCTAAGCTGGCAATACCATTTGTAGTAAAAAAAGCTAAATTAACTTTACTTAAATCATCGTGTTTTACTAAGCGATGTTGATGCATTAAAAGGAAGGAGAAAAAAGCCCATCCAATGAAAAAGATTATGCCAAATCCGCCGTTTACTCCTGCTGATAAGATAAAAAGTGATGAGGATATGTGAAGTGTTCTTGACAAAGAAAGTGCTTTTTTCCCTCCGAAATATTGAGGAATGGAATGTAGATGATGTTCTTTGTCGAATTGCTCATCTTGCAAAGCATAAATAATATCAAAGCCGCTTACCCAGGTAAGCACAGCAAAAGAAAATAAAAGTGGTAAAAAATCAAATTCGCCACTCACCGCGATCCAAGCTCCTAAGGGTGCAAGCGACAGTCCTAATCCCAAAACAAAATGACAAAGTGCTGTGAATCGTTTGGTAAGAGAATAGCCAAGAATTACAGCAAGAGCAACAAAGGAAAGGTAAAAGCAAAGTGGATTGATAAACCAAGTGGTAACAACAAATGCAATGCAATTGATGATGGTAAAAGTCAACGCATCTTTAGCTTTGATTATACCAGATGGAATTTCTCTAATTTTTGTTCTTGCATTTTGAGCATCAATTTCTCTGTCTGTCCATCGATTGAAAGCCATAGCCGCTGATCGTGCCAAAACCATGCAGAGTAAAATTTTTACAGCAAGTGACCATTGTAGTTCAAGATTGTATTGAACCAGAGCCAGGATGAATCCAATCACTGCAAAAGGTAAGGCGAAGATAGTATGCGAAAACTTTACAAGCGAGAGGTAGTGTTGTATTTTTTGAAGCACATCGCAAAAGTAATCATTCGCCTCAATACTGGAGTCGGTTTTGAGCCAACAATTTTCGTTATTCGACTACAATTGTTTTCTTCGAAGATTCTTGATTTTCATAACACACAAGTACTATATAAATTCCCTTTTGGATGTTTTCTAATTGAATTTGAATGGATGCATCACTAGCCGTTACCCTTTTATTGTAAATCATTTGCCCAAGTGTATTGTAAAGCTCTACTTGATTCACATTTTTATTTTCACTAAATTGAAGGGTAAAATAATCATTTGCAGGATTGGGGTAGATCAGGAAATTGTTCTTCGATGTCTCTACGACAGGTAAAGCATTACATCCTATCATCATATTGAATGCATCTAATTTTCCATGCCCCCAATTGTTATTGGGAAGATTGGTCCCTGTGAAATTGTCGGTTTTGGAACAAAGCATCACCCTGTTGCGAATATCTGTCCATGTAGCCGTTGGATTTTTTTGTAGATATAGAGCAATAGCCCCAGCTACTGCAGGTGCAGCGGATGAAGTTCCTCCATCACGAATGTGCATGCCTCCTTGTGCCAACTTGAATGGCTGATTCGCTAAAAACCATGCTGCACTTGAAAGTTTTAATGCCGCCATAGTAACTTCTCCTGTGGAAGTAATATCGGGCTTTGTACGACCATCTCGGGTAGGACCTCGACTAGAACTTGCCCCTAATGCACCCTCGGTGATGGCAAGTGTTTGTAGATTTCCATTCACGTCAATGTAATTGTTTCTATTTACATATTGTCCAACACAAAGTACAACATCACTGCATTGAAATGAACTGCAAATATTTTGATTGAAGTCGGGTAGTTGATAATTCACTATGGCAGGATAAGTAATTGCACTAGGAAGCCCACTCGATACTAATTCAAAACTCCAGCTGTCAAATTTTCCTGTTCCTTTGCTCATGAGTCTAAAAAAATAAGTAGTGGAATCAGGAATGATAACGTAGGTCATGCTGTATCTGTTTCCAATCAACTGACCGTAAGTTTGGAAAATAGCAATTCGATTTCCCGAATAACTCCACAACGTATCCACTCCAAGAATTCCTAAATAATTAGAAATACTCTTCCATGATTTTTGTCCACGATCTTCAAAATAGGGAGTAGATTGATCAGCACCAAGCGTAAATTGAACGTTGTTTAGATCTGCAGTATCAGCCCAGAATTCAATAAAAATGGGATTGGCGGATGTTTTCTTAAACCAGGTGAAGCTACTATCAGCGTTGAGTTGATGTTGAATATGCAATGGATAATTTCCTGCGTTACCCGCCGCGGCTACAACCATTCTTCCATCTTTTGCCTGAATTAAATTGTCAATAGCAACGGCTTGTAAATCTTTTCCATCATGCGATCCAAGGTATGTACCGGCACTGATGTTGATGACACATGGTTTATTTAAAGAATCAGCTTTGTTAAAAATATAATTCACTGCATCTACAATACTGCTTAACCAAGTATCATCTGCTTGATTAAAATCCAACGATACGGCTATGATATCTGCTTTTGGAGCTGCTCCTTTGAAAGCAATCAACGTATCGCCATTCGCTACTGCAATACCAGTCACGTGTGTACCATGTGCGGTTTGATCGATATGACTATTTGCATTTCCAGCATCAATATCTCCCTTCGAAAATTCTTGTCCGTAATTATAAGGTTGAGGTGTGTTTCCTGCATTGGCAAGTAGATGATCCCAAATCCAAAGTATTCTGGATTGCCCTAAACTGTCTTTGAAATCAGGATGAGTAAAATCAATTCCTGTATCAATAATTCCAACAACGACATTGGTACCATCATAACCTTGAATTAACGGTGAAACGCCTTGATGAATTAAATCAATTCGATTATTAATAAGCATTTTGTCGTTCAATGTTTGCACTTGAATGCGACCTTCTTCCATTCTTTCAATGGATTTTACATCTTTCAATGTGCGCAATGATGCCACTGTAATGGAAGCACTACAAATATTTCCTGAATGAAATTTTACGTGGCCTCCCACTTTTTCAATTTCAGGAGCGATTTTAGAAAAATCACCTTTGATCAAAACAGATATTGTTTTATTCGAATTATCCGATTGTGACATTAATTCCATCAATCGAAAGCTTACCTTCGTTTGCTGCGAAAGCGCTGATTGTGTGATTAAACAGAGTAGGAAGATGGATAGAAATCTCATGATTTTTTATTTAGTAGTTTCACTTTTCATTTAACTCGGAAAGGGATACCTTTGCTTTCCTTCATCTAAACAGATTACGAAGGTATAAAGTTACATTAATCAACTACTTATATATGTCTGACGATCGCAAAATCATTTTCTCAATGGTAGGGGTGAGCAAAATATATCCCCCACAAAAACAAGTACTTAAGAACATTTACCT
>JBJXGU010000390.1:0-6555 GCA_046160245.1 Bacteroidia bacterium | reverse complement strand
CGCCGTCAAAGCGGCGGTGTTGAACAAATTTATTCAAATCGCCGCTCCAAAGTCGGTCAAAGTCGCCTGACCCTTAAACGGGAAAGGGATTGCCCGGCTAAGCCGGGGATTCATGCAACAAAGCCGCGGTAGGAGGGAATTAGTTCTTTTGGCCAGGGGGCATTAAATGGCCAAATCCAGGGGCTAAGACATCTCTATCTGCCCCCTATAACCAAATAAGAAAACTTTCTGTATTCACTTGCATTGTTTTTAATTTTAATTGCACTTTAAGCAAACATAGTAGCGGCGCTTAGCCGTTATTGTCGTTTTGCACGTTGTTAGGTGTTCGCTTTTTTCTTAGTAATTCAAGCGAATCACGTAAATATTTGTAATGTTTGTTTTCTCTGATAAATATTCCATATTGTTTATAGTTAATTTTAATAGAGTCTATTACAAAATCAGGAAGATTGGCATCAACTAATTTTACTCCTTTAAGCTGTTCTATTCTTAAACCTTTTATTTTTGTTAAGTCACAATTCATGAAATCACACGCATATATTTTGGCATTACTGAGACTTTGTTGTATGAATCCAGTGCCTTGGTCTGTGGATTCATACAACAAAGCTATTTTACGCTAATCTATTTTTGGGATTCGGTGGAGTTATTTGACTGTTTATCCAGTCCCATGCATCTTTGGGTAATAAACCGAAATGGTCGTTTAAGTCAATTTTTGCGACAAAAAACTGTTTCTTTGGTGCATTATTTATAATGAACTTGCCAACAGATGCTGCATTAGATTTTTCGCTTACGATTATTATGTAGGTGCTTTGCAAATAGTGCCACCACGAAATAACTCCTTTTGCACAGGTTAAACTTTTGTGGAATTTGGTATAATCAAAGGTGTCTAATAGACCACCTTTATCCATAGTAATCATATATGCTCTGTTTGCCATTATCCTTCAATTGATTTAGGTGAACCTTCTCCGACTTCAATTTTATTTCGCGGGTTGGTTATTAAAGGCAATTGTAGTATATTTGGGTTGTCAGCATTATCCTTATCACCTAATAAATCCATAGCCCGCATTCTTTGCTGGTGTGTTTCAGATCTTAAATATTCGGGATTTTTAAACGCAAAATGTACATACATACAAAGTCCAACAAGCAAAAATAGACTGCTCAAACTAAAAACTAAAATAGGTACCCAAAATGGCGTATTGGGGATTGCAAGCCCAAGTGTACCAAGAGAAAGTCCCCCGAAACCCCACTTGAACAAGGTATCGGTAACACTTTTTATTTGGACACTTTGTACTTGGTCAAATATTTTAGTCCATTCTGCCATCTTGTGAACAATTGACTTGAAAATATTGGGATGGGTTATTAGATTTCACTACTCCTTTCGCAATAATTAACTTATTTGTCAGGCATTAAAAATGCTTGACAAATAAGCCATCTTACAATCCATTGGGTAGTTCGCTACTAAAGACAAATCCGTTAAAAAGCTCATCAGTGTACCCAAAGCGTTTACATGCGGTACGCCAAAAGTCACGGTGAAGTGCTTCATCAATAGGCAATTGCTTGTGTGCCGTGATCACGAAGCTGATAGATACTCCCAAGTCAGCCAAATTAAATTCAGGCTTGGGTGCTTTTTTCAATGTTTTTAATGATTCTGCGTATTTATCCATGCTTTCGATATTAATTGACCCATAGGAATATCCACAGCACTCCAGCATATCAGAGAGAAAAACCAATTTAAATGTATAGTTTTCCTTAGGCTTATATTGCTTAAATTTTTCATAAGCAATATTAAAGCCTTTTAGCACACAGCTTGCTCTAGCATTCCGCCGTTCATATGTACTGCGAATATTTTTTAGTAGTTCTTTGGCATCAGTTTCTAATGCCGCTGCCCTTTCAGAATACTTCATTCCAACATACGATTTTTTGTTTAGTAGACTATTGACGTAAAGATTGCTATCTATTGGATAAAAGTTAATCTCCGCTTCGGGGTTTAACTGAATTATTCGGACCGCATTTTGTTGTACTTTGGTAATTGAGCTAGTGTCAAGACTCTTTGTGATGTCACACATCACGACGATGACTGTTTTGTTTTCATTTTTTTTATCGACAATGAAGCAAGAAGAGAAAGCAAAAAGGCTTAAGAGACTAAAAAGGAACGCATTTTTCATATGATGGTTTTGATTTTTTTGTGTTGTTAAGTAGTGGGTTGGGCATCCTGAGATTCCTTTATCAAAACATTGTTCACTCTTCGAGCAACCAATTTTCTGCGCATTTTTTCAACTTGTGCATACAAGTCGGACTTTGTATCTTTTAAATCTGGTTCCACAATTCCATTTTCATGACCATGATTGTAATATGACATGAAAACTTTTTGGAAATCTTTTACATGCTGATCATCCTCATCTTTGTCATTCCATCGATCCGCAATTCCTTTGAAATCCTGATATTTTTTACTGGCATTATTGTAGTTCTCAAGTGCTTTCAGATATAATTGTTGATGTAAATCAAAATTCGTCTTTGCTTTAGGGTGCCTTTTTAGATTCTGTAGGTTGGTCATAGCCAAAGAGAGGCAAACCCCGCCCACAATCGGGAAAATCAGGGTAATCATCCTGAAGGCAAGCAGTGTTGTGCTGAATGCTTCCAACGTCACTTCTGCCGGATTTTTACCCATCTTTTGCACCACCCAATTCACATATTCCATAATGATATCGCGTTCGGGATTACTGATGTTTTGATATCGGAAAGCACCTAAAATCCAGATTGTACGCAATGTTAAATAGAGGATAAGCGTTTTTATACAGAATTTCATCCAGTACTCTGCTTTAGCTGCTAAAACCTCATTCCTTTTTCTTTTCTCGTACTCTTCCTCTTCGCTTTTGCTACTAAAGCCACCTTTTTCACTTTTTGCTGCATGTTGCGGATCTTCATCATCATTTTCGTCACCACTTTGACGTTCTTTATCGCCAATAACTCCAGGTATTTTCTTGAATTGGGATGTAAAATGCCCTATAGAAGTAGCAACATAATCATCATAATATATTTTGATGTAAACAGCGCAAAACGCAACACCTAAGGTGAGCAACCAAGATCCCAGTGAACCTACCTCAAGGTCAAACCCTTTCTCAGTCAAAGATTTAGCGAGCGGCACGTCCGCAACAATTAAAAAAATGGCAAAGCCAAAATATAGCCAAAAAAGTATCCACGAAAATGACCTTGGGTGTTTGTGGTACATGTGCGTCATTTCGTCCAGATGTCTTTGGGCATCCCGATAACGATCTTCCTCGTCGTTCATGATACTCTTCTTTACAATCATATCACTCTTATAGGCTTTTATTTTACCCTGAGAGCTGGCTCGTACGAACTCTACTAACGTGACAGCATGACCTTTAGCAATATTGTCAACAGCTTCGCTTTGGATACCATTCACTCCGTCCATAAACCCCATCTTCCAGAATGTGAGCCCCCGTTCCCTTATAAATTTATCCATACCCGGCGCCAAAAGCATCTCTGTTTCTTCAATTTGGATGTTGATATCTTTGAATTCTGGAGGCGTGCTACTGTCCTTCTCCTCCTGCTGTGAAGAATTGTTAGTAGATGGATTAGGGTCTTTGTTAGGGGGCGTTTTGGATCGACCACTAAACAGACTTGAAATGGAATTGGCAATTCGCCTGAAAAAGCCAGGACGATCTTCTTTATTACCTGAAATTGGGTTGTTTTCACTAGGAGTCCCTTTTTCAATTGGAGGGGTAGAGGCTCCTATTTCGGCATTGTTTTTTCTCCCAAATTTGAATAAATTACTTAGCAAACTCATATTTTCACATTTTTAAGGGTGAATTGATGCTTAAAAGATCGATGTGCTATGTACTGTTTATTTATCAATAGGCTCCTATTCGTCAGTTGTGTCATCGGAATCACTTATTGGCTCTGTATTTGTATTGTTTGTGGTAGAATCATCGTTGTTTTGTGGCGTATACCCATCAAATGGCAAAATAATCCTAGGCCTGTCTGGAGAAGAAGGGCGATATACAGGGGGGCAATCTCTTTGTGGAAAAATATTGTTTTTTATGTACCAAAGTCCGAGTTCAAAACCCTCCATGAGCCACAGTTTTTGTGCCATATTTTGCATTAATATGTCATTTACTGAGCGGGTGTTGTTATATTGAAGGTCAAAAATCCGTCTAGTAATTTCATCGATTTCTCTTTCTAAATCCGTCAGTCTCCTTGCCGAAACCTGACTCTGAGTACGGATTTCATCATACTCATGTTTGAGCCCTGATATTTTTTTATCGTAATCTGGAAAGTTGTTTTTCTCAAAGGCATCTAACTCGATGTTATGTACCCGGTACCGGATTTCATCATTTACGGTTACTTCAACTTTTTCACTAACTGTTTTGTTGCTATCTCCTACCATTAAAGAATCTTTACTTGAATTGTCTCCTGATTTTTCTGAGCGGTTTTTATCTAAGCCGAGTGATTCCAGAAAATCATTCCACATTCTACGAACGAATTTCTCCTTTTTTTCCTTGTGGTTAAGCTCTACAGGAGCTTCTTGCATATTGCGTACCCCTTGATTCTTGCTCCTTATCCAGTCAAGCAGCTCTTCCTCCATTTTTTGAGCTTCAACTCTGAAGTTTTTAGAGAACAAGTTTACTGGGTACGGTGTAGAATACTTTCCTGCTAATTTTGAAAAATAATTTAACCCCGCATTAAGGTATTCGGCAATTCCGCGCAGTCCCCGATATCGAATACCGAATGCAATCGGTATTGCTGCCATAACCAACGCGTAGATAAAACCGATTAAAGCGACGTGTTTTGGCGTAAGCGGAGAAAAGAATAAACATGGCATTACCAAAGCCATGATTAGTATTGTATAGTTTATCCAGGAAACACGCTTTATTTCAGAAACTTTGGCAGCAAATAAATATACAATTGCTGCCGAAGTATAGGCTAAAACGGTTCCCATGAGCTGTCCGGCAATTGAAATATCCAATTGCTCTACCTTTTGCGATAGTTGGCTTAAAGATTCTGGTAATCCCATCCGAATGGCTATGAACAATAAGCCGAGCCCCATTACCACAGGCAATGCACTAAGGAATAATCCGTAAAATGAATCGGATTTTACACTTAATTGAAAAGATTTTTTTATGTCGTAATAGTCTGCCTCATCATTCTCAGGCACTTTTTCTATATTGAAATCAAAATTCTGATTGTTTTTTGATTTATTCAACCTATACAACGACACATGACTAAACAGTGCGGTGAGCCCCAAAATACCGAGAAACAAAAATACTTGCCCTAGTGCAATCCAAGGATTAATGCTCAATGCACTTAATATGTTATTAATTAAGAAGAACCAAACATCATCTTGTCCGAGGTTGACGGCATTCTGAGATTCGATCAACAAATAAACCGAAAAGAACCAACCCGCTACAAGGGTCATTCCGTGGCCTAATAAGTAGCGGTATGCAAGAGTGTCCACACCTCCCTTATCCATTTCTATTAATTGATCCTGAACCCCCTTGTATCTTTGCTCAAATTGAGTCTGGCAGGTTTCCACGCGCTTTTTGATGATATCAATCCCTGGTTTGTTATCATCATACATTTTTTTATTAATCCGCCTCCAATCCTGATATAAATCATCCTGAGCCTTGAAAAACATGGAGATTTCATTGTTGAACTTTAAAAGGCGTTTTTCAATTAAATCTCGCTTTTCTTCCCCCAATTTGATAAACGTTTCTACCAGTTCTTTCCTTTTATTCTCTAACACCCCTGTTGTCTCTTTTGCCTCTCGCTCTTTTGAAAGGCGAGTCTCTCTGTCTTTAAGCTGATTTTTGTTTGACTCAATCTTTGCTCTAAAACGAGCATCTGTTTCTTGAACCTTTTTTTGTGTAAGTCCGAGATTTTCGGCGATCAAGTGATCTAATTCATATTTATTGCCACATTCGAGAGTGGCAGTATAGAATCCAATTCGTTTATAGGTTTCCGATTGATCAATTATAATAGGCGGTCTTTTATCAGTTGACTCATCCTGATGACCTGTTTTGTTATCTTGGATTTCATCTTCAGTGGGGAACTCATTAGGATTCATAAGCGATCTTTATTGAAATTAAGCTTCAGTATTTTAACACCTTAAAGTAGATAGATGTTAAGCCTCAATATTAAATTGAAGAGGCCAAAAGAGGCCTGTTGGAAACAAGTTATATTGTGATATGTGGACAGCCAATAGAATAAGTGGTTCTTAAAAATTTCAAATTTGAAATTTCAAAAACTACTTGCAAAAAGAAAATTATTTGGAATTAAGATTCCTTGGAACATTTAGTCGTAAAATCATACCCGACTATCTTAGAATTGAAATGCTATTTAATTTTAAAATCAATGGTTCGTAAAAAAATCGACTCAAAGTCGGAGTTGAAAACACATTAATAAAAAAGGGCGTAACTGGTTAGCATGATTTGCTCTACATAGAGCTTGAATGAAAAAACATAACTTTGTGTTCAAATGGAATTACCCAACGACATAGCAAGTTGCCACCGGATAATACTGGAATTGGTGTCGGTTCTT
>JBJXGU010000389.1:0-18493 GCA_046160245.1 Bacteroidia bacterium | reverse complement strand
TCATCTCTTGTTGCACTTTCAGCGCTTCTGCTCTGGCAGCTTCTGCAAAATCTTTCCCTTTGGATGCATAAATTATTTGACGCGAAGAGTTCACAAGCAATCCGCAATATTTATTCATTCCCAATCTTGAAATTGCAGCTAAATCTCCTCCTTGCGCTCCTACTCCAGGCACTAAAAAAAACGAATCTGGAGCCATGGCTCTTAATTTTTCAAACTGCTCTGCTTGTGTAGCACCGCAAACAAACATGAGTTGATCGGGATGTCCCCAACTTTGTGCTTTGCGTATCACATCTTGGAACAACATTCCACCACCTTCTTGTTGATTGAATTGAAAATCGTTGGCGCCTTCATTACTCGTAAGTGCTAATAATATAACCCACTTATTTTCAAAAGCAAGAAATGGTTTTACTGAATCGATGCCCATATACGGAGCAACGGTAACGCTATCGAAATTCATATGTTTAAAAAATGCCTGGGCATATAACGTTGATGTATTACCGATATCACCACGCTTTGCATCAGCTATGGTGAATATATTTTTGGGAATAATTTCCATCGTCTTCTCCAAACTCCTCCACCCTTTCGATCCATTACTCTCGTAAAACGCTAAGTTTGGCTTGTAGGCAACGCACAAATCGGAAGTCGCTTCAATGATGGCTCTGTTAAATTCAAAAATAGGATCTTCCTCTTGCAGCAAATGACTTGGTATTTTGCTCAGGTCAGTATCCAACCCAATGCATAAATAACTTTGCTTGCTTTTAATTTGCTCGAAGAGTTCTTGTCGATTCACTTTTCTTTTTCCCTTAATTATTAAAAAAGATAAATTACCCAACCATATTTAATTCTTTCATTTTTTCTGCATTCTCAGCAAATTGCAATGCATCAATAAAACCTTGAATGTCTCCATTTAAAACAGCACCTAAATTATGTGATGTAAATCCAATGCGATGATCGGTAACTCTACTTTGAGGGAAATTATAAGTTCTAATTTTCTCGGAGCGATCACCGGTACTTACCAATGTTTTTCTTCGCTTCGACACCTCATCCATTCTCTTGGTGTATTCGATATCATACAACTTCGAACGCAACATCTGCAAAGCCGTTTCACGATTAGCATGTTGTGATCGTGCGACTTGACACGTAATTACAATGCCACTGGGCTTATGTGTTAATTGTACTTTCGTCTCCACTTTATTTACATTTTGTCCACCTGCACCACTTGATCTTGATGTTTTATATTCAAGATCGGCCGGATTAATATCAATCTCATCAAACTCATCAGCCTCAGGCAAAACCACAACAGTAGCTGCAGAAGTATGTATTCGACCTTGCGTTTCTGTAGCCGGGACACGTTGCACTCGATGCACTCCACTTTCATACTTTAAAATTCCATAAGCTTTATCTCCTCGCACCTCTATCACCACCTCTTTGTACCCTCCCGTATTTCCGTCATTAAAATCGACCATCTCAATTTTAAATCCATGGTCCTCACAATAGCGTTGATACATTCGAATTAAATCGCCTGCAAACAAACTTGCTTCATCACCACCCGTTCCCGCACGAATTTCGAGAATAGCATTCTTACTATCTTCTGGATCTTGTGGAATTAATAATTGCTGAATATGATCTTCCAGTTTTTTCAATTGAGGCTCGAGTGTTTCCATCTCTTCCTTTGCCATATTGCGAAAATCTTCGTCTTTATCGTTATTCAATACATAGTGTGCTTCGTTGATTTGTGTGAGCACGCTACGATACTCCCGCGTTGCCTCCACGATTTCTTCCAAATCACGGTAAGACTTATTCAACTCTCTAAATTTTTTCTGATCAGCAATCGTTCCTGGATCACCCAACTGCACACCGATGTCGTGGAAGCGTGCTTCTATTCCCTCGAGTCTTTCTAATAAATTATCTGTCGACATGTTTTAATATTCTTACCAGGTAAATGTTCCCTGTGTACTTTTAATAGTCAATTTTTTTTGTTCTGATGGTTCTACACAACCCACAATTTTTGCATCCACATTAAATGATTTTGAGATGGCAATTATTTCGTCTGCAATAATTTCCGGAACATATATTTCCATGCGATGTCCCATATTAAATACTTGATACATCTCAGACCAAGAAGTTCCACTTTGCTCTTGAATCATTTTAAATAAAACGGGCAACTCAAATAAATTATCTTTAATGATATGTAGTTTGTCTACAAAATGCAGCACTTTGGTTTGTCCTCCACCGCTACAATGCACCATTCCATGAATATGAGTTCGGTGTTGATCAAGTATAGCTTTGATGATGGGTGCATACGTTCGTGTAGGAGACAATACCAACTTTCCAGCATCCATCCCGATTTCGGTAATGCTATCCGTTAGATTCATCTCTCCACTGTACACAAGAGATGCATCAATTCCATCATCATAACTTTCTGGATACTTTGCAGCTAAATATTTTCCAAAAACATCGTGACGTGCAGAAGTCAATCCATTGCTTCCCATTCCTCCATTATAATCCGATTCGTAACTTGCTTTTCCACTAGAACTCAATCCGACAATTACATCACCAGCTACAATATTTGCGTTATCGATTACATCGCTTCGTTTCATTCGACATGTGACTGTACTATCTACAATGATCGTACGAACTAAATCGCCTACATCAGCAGTTTCTCCACCTGTAGTATAAATATGAATTCCGTGACTTTGTAATTCCTTCACCAAGCTTTCAGTTCCTTCGATGATGGCTCCAATCACTTCGCCAGGAATTAATCTTTTATTTCTTCCGATCGTAGATGAAAGTAAAATTCGATCACAAGCACCCACACAAAGCAAATCATCGATGTTCATGATGAGTGCATCTTGAGCGATCCCTTTCCAAACACTTAAATCACCCGTTTCTTTCCAATAGAGGTATGCTAAACTACTTTTCGTTCCAGCTCCATCCGCATGCATGATATTACACCATTCATCATCACCACCTAAATAATCGGGAATGATTTTACAGAATGCTGAGGGGAATAAGCCTTTATCTACTTTTTTAATAGCAGCATGTACTTCATCCTTAGTAGCTGAAACGCCTCTTTTTGCGTATCGATCTGATGTATTCATGGTGTTGCAAAGATACAAGAAGGGCGGCCTTTAGAGCCGCCCTTCGGTATTAAATCTATTATTAATTAGTTCTTAGGAACATAAGTAGTACCAGTTACCTGGAATTCTGTACGACGATTATATTGATGAGCTTTCTCACGTAATTCAACAGTCTCTAACTTATCAATGAATTCCTTCGTTAACACATCACCTGTTTTGAATGGAAGGTACTCTTCATTATTCTCAACAGCTTTTGGTGTGGTTTCACCCATTCCTTTCCAAGTTAAGCGATCTGCTGGAATCTTGTTAGCAACCAAATAATCCATAACACTCTTTGCACGACGATCAGATAACTTCATGTTATAATTATCGTCTGCACGGTAATCTGTATGAGAAGTTAATTCAACTGTAATTGTTGGATTGTCGTTCAACACTTGAATTAAACCATCCAACGCTTTCTTAGATTCAGCACGTAATGTAGACTTATCCAAATCGTAGAAAATTTCTGGTACCGTGATTGGCTTCGCAGTAGACTTTAAAGGGAAGTCAAAGTCTTTTACAAAGTCTTGATCATCTTCTAAACCGACAGTAGATAATTCATGGAACTTGGTTAAGTAGCCAGTGAAAGACGCTGAGATTTTATATTTAACGTTTGGCTTCAATTCATAACGGTACATTCCATCAACTAATGTTTGAACACTTAATGAAGTACCATCAGATCCGAACAATTCAACCGTTGCACCTTCTAAATTCTCCTTCGTATCGGTATCGTAAACACGACCACCTACTGCCAATTTCAATGGAGGAACCAAGAAAGAATAAATATCATCCATTCCTTTACCGCCATCACGATTTGATGTGAAATAACCTGTTGTTTCTGTATTCCAGATCAAACCAAAATCATCGCCTGAAGAATTCATCGGAAATTTCAAATTAGTTGCTTCAGCCCATACACCACCTTCGTTAGTCGTGTACATCATATCCAAACCACCTAAACCTACTTTTCCATTGGAACTGTAGTAGAGGCGACCATTTTTATTCATCGTTGGAAACATTTCGTCTCCATCTGTATTTACACCAGCACCTAAATTAGAAGGAGCTCCCCAAGTGCTACCATCCCAAGCAGAAGCCCAAATATCCTTCCCACCCATACCACCAGGCATGTCAGAAGAGAAATATAAGGTCTTACCATCTAATGAAAGGCAAGGATGACCACAAGTATAAGTTTCACTATTGAAAGACAACGAAACCGCATCACTCCACTTTCCGTCAGTCATTGACGTCATCATGATCTTACATTGTGCATTAGTCTCATCATTATTAGGACAAGTAGTATAATACATTACCTTACCCGTTGCATCGAAACAAGCGGCTCCATCACTGTATTCAGAGTTAGCAGGACCAGGAAAAGAAACCGGTGTACTCCACTTCTCATTATTATCCATAGAAGCTTGGAACAAATCGAAATGCTTCTCTCCGTACCAATTATCATTATCTTTTCCTTTTGCCTCTTCACGAGAAGAAGAAAACACCAAACTATTTTTAACAGCTGGATTATCAGCTACAGCAAAATCATAATATTTCGTATTCAATACTGACATATTATCAATACGATGGCGAGTAGGTTTATCCTTCCAAGCCTGTGCCATTTCGGTTGCTTTAATGGAAGAAGTCGCTTTTGAGTCCGTTGGCTCAGCTGCCTTGTAAGCATTATACTGAACAATGGCCTCGGCATACTTGCCATTTGACTTAAGAGCATCTCCATAACGCAAAATAGCGATTGGATCTTTATGCTTAGCAGCAACTGACTTTCCATACCAATCTTCAGCTTCTACATTGTTTCCCATGAATCGGGCACACTCTCCAGCATAAAATGCAGCACGACCTTTGTCTACATTCTTTTTAAATTTAGTATAACATTTTTTGTAACGAGTACTGGCATTGTAGTACTCTCCAATTTTAAAATACTTATCAGCCTTTTGTGTTTTACTTTTGGGCGTTTTAACAGATTTCTCCTGAGAAAATCCGCTCATAAAAGCGAATGTTAAAATCAACAACAGGCTTAAGGTTTTCTTTATCATAAGGGCAAGTGCATTAACAGTTTCAATGATTGACAAAGGAAATAAATAATTATTAAACGGAAAAATAAGATGGTAAATGTTATAAAGTAGTAAATCTGTTGAATTTGATACAGTTACGTCATGCTATCAAAACCTTTTTCAACTTACTTATGAAGAAAGTGAAAAGTTAGTCCCGTTTTGCTCCTAAATCTACTCGCAAAAAAGTTTAATTTCATGTTCATCAAAATATTAAATATATGCATTTCGTTTAATTTTCTAATTGAAATGCTCATTAATTTTGACCCATGAAACACAAATTTCTTCCCATTTATATTTTTATCTTGTTGATTTTCAGTAATTCACAAGATATATTAGCTCAACACACATACAAAACAGCACTAGGATTACGGCTCAATGGAGGCGCTGGTATTTCGGTTCGCCATTTTATTAAGGACAAACAAAGCATAGAAGGAATACTTTATACAAGATGGAGAGGATTGAATATCACAGGATTATATACTGTAAACTACCCAGTTTTTGATGAGCCTGGTTTTAATTTTTTCATTGGAGGAGGCGGACATCTCGGTTTTTGGGACAGAGATCATAATCCATGGTGGGATGAAAACAAAAGATATAACGATACCAGAATGGTTATTGGCATCGATGGTCAAATTGGATTAGAGTATACGTTTAATGAGATCCCATTGAATCTTGCTATTGATTGGAAGCCTGCATTTAATATTATCGGAATTTCCAACTTTTGGGTGGGCGATGCTGCGTTATCTGTTCGTTATACTTTTAAATAAAATATTCAAGAACAGTAAGAATTTCTCTTTTATCCACCGATTATTTTTTAAAAAATTCCGATTAATCGAATACAACAGTTTGGGAGTAACGATCATACTCGTCACTCCAAACAAACTGAAATACACCTGTTCCTAAGAATTGGAAATCGATCGTTTTTATGTCGAAAAGCTCATCCTCAAAGAGAAGAATTCCTAAATGATTATATACTTCCAATTTTTTTTTGATGGGATAACCGGGAAACACTTTAATAATTCCTTTTGATGGATTAGGGAATGCGATTGGATTCCTGATATAATCAGATCCACTCCATTCATATCGTGGATTTCCATTCTTAACAATATAGAATTCGTCAGCAATACTTCCATTAAAAAGAATGAACTTACAATTCATCGTATCACCATTTACTTCAATAGAAGTAGACCCAGCCATAGAACTCACGGATGAAACCATGGCATTGTGCGGAAAACCTGACGATACACCAACACTAACTTGTCCTCCTACTCCACAAACCGAATAAATTGTTCCATTATGTTCTTTATCCTTTAAATAAGGAATACTAAGTCCATCTCCAGATTGAACTATATGAGCACTATCAAATGAATCTTCTAATCCATAATGTCCGTGAATAAAATAACTTCTTTCATAAGTATGACTGTGACCTGTTAACACCAAATCCACTCCAAATCTTTCTAACAGAGGAACAATATTTTCCCGCATATCGATCATCTCTATTTCCGTATCGGAGTTATGTGTGCCTTTACTAAAAGGAGGATGGTGCCAATAAGCAATTATCCACTTTGTTGTATTTAATTGCAAATCGTTTAACAACCATTGATACATTTGACTGCCTGAATGATTCAAAGCACCGTAACTATCTAATGCAATGAAATGAACATTTCCCCAATTATAAGAATAATATTTTTCTGTACTAGAGGGCACTCCGCCACATTGTGCCTCCTTAGGTAAATTAAAAATATTGAAATAAGGGAAATTAGTTCCTAATGATGCAGTAGACAAATATCCTGCTTGACCGTAGTCGTGGTTTCCTAAAGCAGGATAAAAATTCCAATTTTTAAATTGATTTTTATACACATCAAAAACAAAATTTCCATATTCTTGATCTGTTCCATTGTAATAAGCGTTATCTCCTAACCAAATCCACATGTCATTTCGCTTCCCTCCCAAATAATTTAAGTACGATTGAAGTACTTGCGTTTGTTGTGAACTGCCGTTTCCAAAATCACCTAATGCCCAAATTTGAAGGGGTTGTGTACTGCCGAAATCAGGTGCTGTGTAAAAATAATTTTCAACGCCATGTTCAAGAATAACTGCTGTTGAACCTATTCGATAAAAATATTTTGTATTAGGAAGCAGTCCTTCTATCTTGATGGAATGATCCTTCACCATAGCCGTGTTCATTATAGCATTTCCATAGGATGTATTCAAACCGTAACTAACTTTAGAATCAGTTTCAACATCCGTTCGCCAATGAATAGAACAAGAATTTGTAGTAGTCGTTTGCAAATAAGGGCCCCTACTAATCGAAGGAAGCACCAATGGCAAAACAGCTTCTAGGTTCATTTCAAAAGTGAGATCAACATCATTTACAGAACTTGGATGTATTTCTACTGCAAATACATTGTTTCCGTGCAAAAAAGCAGAACTAGGTAAATTAAATGTGAATATTGAATCACCGTCATCAATACAATCATTGAGAGCGAGAGTAAGAAAATTCACGCCACCAGTTGGTAAATTATTTGAAAAAAGTTTCGTCCCATTTAAATAAACAATTACACCGTCATCTCTTCGTAGATTAACCACAAATGAAGCAAACTGTTGAGGGTTTATGACATTAAAAGTTTTTCGAAAGTAATAACAAGGTTTATTCTGTTTGAGTTGAGTAACTGGATTATCTCCAAATCCAAACTCGCCTTTTCCCGTCGACCAATTTGCATCATTGAACAAATTTGCTTTCCATTGAGTACCAAAATTTATTCCTTTGTCATGATACTTCCAAATGGAATTATGATCCAAAATAATAGAAGCATATGTAGTTCCAGATAGAATAAACCACCATAAAAATAAGATACTAATTTTCATCAATTTAATTTCTCTTCCCTCTTTTAAGAATAATTAAGTCAAATTAACATACTTTTCTTTGAATCGTATTTTTCATTAATTTAATACTTAAAATAACAACATACCATACCCAATTTCAATGATTCATTCTAACTTTGTTTCATTTACCAACAAAACAGCCCTATCCATCTAGCCTTCATTTAACATAATCAGTCCATTAAAAATGGATCGTGACAAACGTTTTCAACAGTTTGATGGATTATCAACAACTAATCAAAAATACCTCTTTAAAAAGCATTAAAATCCGTATCTTTGTTAACTATTAGAAAAATTAGCATAACTAACTGATAATGAGCGAACAAGTCTTGGATAAAGAAGAGCTAAAACAAAACGAATATTCTGCCGATAGTATACAAGTCCTTGAAGGTCTTGAAGCGGTAAGAAAAAGACCCGCCATGTACATCGGCGATATTGGTGTGAAAGGTTTACATCATCTCGTTTATGAGGTGGTTGACAACTCCATCGATGAGGCTTTAGCAGGCCATTGTAAAAACATCGACGTCTATATTAACCCTGGAAATAGTATTACTGTTAGAGATGATGGCCGAGGTATTCCAACCGATTTCCATGCAAAAGAACAGCGTTCGGCTTTAGAAGTTGTAATGACTGTACTTCATGCGGGTGGTAAATTCGACAAAGACTCTTATAAAGTTTCTGGAGGTCTGCATGGTGTGGGTGTAAGTTGTGTAAATGCATTGTCGTCACTTTTAGTAGCAACTATTCAACGCAATGGGAAAATATACAAGCAAGAATATTCAGAAGGAAAACCATTATATCCAGTAAAGGAAATTGGAACGACAGACCTTACTGGAACTGAAATTACTTTTCAACCGGATAGCACCATTTTCATCACAACAGATTATCTCTACGACACCATTGCAACGCGTATGCGTGAATTATCTTTTTTGAATAAGAAGATTCGTATTTCACTAACTGATTTGAGAGAGTTAAATGCACAAGGAGAGCCTACGAACAAAGATGTATTTTATAGTGAAAGAGGTCTTGTTGAATTTGTAGAATATTTGGATGCTACGCGTGATAAATTGATTGATGATGTGATTTATATGGAAGGTGAAAAAGCAGGTACCCCTGTTGAAGTGGCCATGTCCTATAACACTTCCTTCAATGAAAATGTTCATTCGTATGTAAACAACATTAACACCCATGAAGGTGGAACTCACTTAGCTGGTTTCCGTCGTGCATTAACACGCACGCTTAAAAACTACGCAGATAAAGAAGGTTTACTTTCTAAATTGAAGTTTGATATTAGTGGAGATGATTTTAGAGAGGGATTAACGACAGTTATTTCTGTAAAAGTTCAGGAGCCACAGTTTGAGGGACAAACCAAAACCAAGTTAGGAAATAACGAAGTGATGGGTGTAGTTGATCAAGCAGTGTCTGAAATGCTGAATAATTATTTGGAAGAACATCCACGTGAAGCAAGAAGCATTGTTAACAAAGTAATTTTAGCAGCAACAGCACGTCATGCAGCACGTAAGGCGCGTGAAATGGTGCAACGTAAAGGTGCATTCACCGGAACGGGACTTCCTGGGAAATTGAGCGATTGTTCAGAAAGAGATCCAAGTAAATGTGAAATTTTCCTTGTCGAGGGAGATTCCGCAGGTGGAACAGCAAAGCAAGGTCGTGATCGTAATTTCCAAGCGATTCTTCCCTTGAGAGGTAAGATTCTCAATGTGGAAAAAGCAATGGATCATAAAATCTACGACAACGAAGAAATCCGAAATATTTTTACAGGCTTAGGTGTAAGCAAAGGCACTCCTGAAGATGAGCGTGCATTAAACATTCTCAAATTGCGTTACCATAAAGTAGTAATCATGACCGATGCCGACATCGACGGTAGTCATATCACTACCTTGATTTTAACTTTCTTCTTCCGACATATGAAAGAATTGATTGAGGAAGGATATGTTTACATCGCAACTCCGCCTCTTTACTTAGTGAAGAAAGGAAAAGAATCAACGTACTGCTGGACAGAAGAACAACGTCAGGAAGCAATTAAAAGAATTGCAGGTGATGGAAAAGAAAGTTCGGTAACTATTCAACGTTATAAAGGTCTTGGAGAAATGAATGCAGAACAATTGTGGGAAACTACCATGCGTCCTGATACAAGAACATTACGTCAAGTAACAATAGATAGTGCTGCCGAAGCAGATCGTATCTTCTCCATGTTGATGGGCGACGACGTTCCACCACGCAGAGAGTTCATCGAGAAAAACGCCAAGTACGCAAAAGTAGACGCATAATAACCTAGGGTTTCAACCCTATGACATCACAACCTAGGGCTTCAAACTTAGGACATCACAACCTAGGGCTTCAACTCTAGGACATCACAACCTAGAGTTTCAACCCTAGGACACAAAACAAAAACATCACAACCTAGGGTTTCAACCCTAGGTCTTAAAACCATCATCTCAATGAAAGTAACAGTAGTAGGCGCCGGTAACGTTGGCGCAACTTGCGCAAATGTTATAGCAGAGCGCGAACTAGTAAACGAAGTAGTTTTACTTGATATCAAAGAAGGCACCGCCGAAGGCAAATCCCTCGACATGTGGCAAACAGCACCTATTAATATGTATGATACACGTATTAAAGGAGTGACGAATGATTATAGTGCTACAGCAAATTCTGAAGTAGTTGTTATTACTTCAGGTCTTCCACGTAAACCGGGTATGAGTCGCGATGATTTAATCGCAACCAATGCAGGAATTGTAAAATCGGTTACAGAACAAATCATTAAGTACAGTCCTAATTGCATCATCATTGTCGTGAGCAATCCACTGGACGTAATGACGTACTGCTCTTATTTAACAGCTGGATTTGATTCCAAACGCGTATTCGGAATGGCTGGAATTTTGGATACTGCTCGTTACCGTGCCTTCCTTGCTGAAGCATTGGATTGTTCTCCAAAAGATATTCAAGCGGTATTGATGGGCGGACATGGCGATACGATGGTGCCACTTCCTCGTTACACCACTGTAGCTGGAATTCCAGTTACTGAATTAATCGATGCCGATAAATTGGAAGCTATTGTTCAACGTACTAAATCAGGCGGTGGAGAATTAGTAAACTTAATGGGAACATCTGCTTGGTATGCTCCAGGAGCCGCTGCTGCACAAATGGTGGAAGCAATTGTTCGTGATCAAAAAAGAATTTTCCCAGTTTGCGCTTGGTTGCAAGGTGAATATGGAGAGAAGGATGTTTACTTAGGTGTTCCTGTGAAATTAGGAAAGAATGGTATTGAAGAAATCATCGAACTTAAATTAAACAAAGACGAAAAAGAACTATTGACAAAATCATCCATCGCTGTAAAAGAAGTGATGAGTGTATTGGATAATATGGCGGTTTCAGCTAAATAATATTTCGATTTCCACAAAAGCCTAACACAAAAGCCTGCGACTGAAGTCGCAGGCTTTTGTGTTTAAAAACGGGAATTCGTTCTTTTTAAAATCAGTTTTTGGTTTTTTTATAGAAATCGATTTTTTTCATTTTCATTGGGCATTCTACATACCTTTCTTCGACCAAAAAGCGAATATCGAACCTTTGCAAACGCATTATAAATTGCATTTCTAATGAATTTCGGAACCAGGATAAAAACATAGAATAATTTCCAGGGATATCCCAAATCATGAAGCACAAGGAGTACAGCTGCTGAAGATTTATATACGACTCCTTTGCGAACGTAAATCACACTTTCAACTTCTTCGATGTTATAGTTTGCTAATACTCTCTTTCCTCCTTCACTCTGACTTGCTGCAAATAAAAAAGAATTTTGTTTATCTCGTCTCAACAAAAATTGAATGCCCCAGGAACAGAAGTTGCAGTAGCCGTCGAAGACAAGAATTTTATCAGCATCAAATTTCGAAAAAGGGTTCATTCAAAAATATGTATCAAATTCGCATTTCGATTCATTCGCATTCGCTTCATTAGAATTAGGTTATTTAGGACGCACAGTGATAGCATAAGGATCCACACTCACTTCCGGATTAAAATTAGGATCCCGATCAAGTGTATTTAAATTTATTATACTGAGGTATCCATTTTTACCAGAACAGGATGCTGCATGATGCGGAGCTATTCCGCCAGTTACATTTCGATTCGCCACATACACTACTTGCTTTTTCTCGTCGACCACTAACCCATGAGGTTGCCATCCTACTTTTATCTTCTTTACCTCTGTTAAAGTGTTGATGTCAATTACGCTGATGGATCCTCTCATATTCGGAAAGAAATCATCCTCTGTATTTGTAACAAAGAGCAAATCATAAGAAGGTGCCATGGCAAATTCCAAGGGCACTTTTCCAACCTGAATCACTTGAATTAATTGATCGTTAGAAGTATTAAATACACGCACTTGATTCACATTCGTATCTTGACATGTCACAAAATATTTAGAATAATCCGGACTAAAAATAATTTCATGTGGACGCATAGAGAATGGCAATTGCCATGGACCAATTGGATTGATATTGACGTCTTCGTAATTAACTAAATCATTTATTGGAATTTTTAAGATCTTACTAATGTCTTGACAAGTTACATATATGGTATCGTTGTTTTGACTCAAGGCTACACCATGTAAGTTCGGATTCGGATTTCCGGTGATTGGAAATGGTCCTACTGTGTTAGAAGTTCCGGCGTCAATATCTACAAATGCAATTCTTCCCCCGTTATAATCTACGGCATAAGCTTTTTTAGAATCACTTGAAATCGTAATCGTATTCCATCCTCCAGAAATACCATTTCCAATAGGAATAGTTTTTACCAATTGATCTGTACTTGTACTAAAAACTTGAACAATATCAGCATTCAGAAAAACCACTAACCAATATTGCCCATCGGGAGTTACTTTAATATTATGTGGAGACTCAGGCGGCGATGCTCCAGGATTTTGTCCAACATTCACCATTCGCATTGCCACTCTCCGATCAGCATCAAAAACGGAAACCACATCGCATCCTTGATTGGCGACATAGAATTTATGACGTAATGGATCATCGGCAAACATTACTTTCCCTTCTTTATTGGGAGCCCCCGCATCGATCCAATCTCGTATGGTTTCATATTCCGTTTTAGAAAGAGCTGGTTGATTAACTGGCATTGTTGGCAATACCACTAATCCGAGTGTACTATCCACATTGGTAAAATAACACAACGTACTAAAATCAGAACGAAAAGGAATCACGACAGCTCCGTTGCTTGTACCATCAAACATCAGATCCCAGGAACTCAAATCTAATCCAGCCGCTGCGTTTTTGCTTCGTGTTGTATGGCAACCTGGAGTAGAACATTTGCCAATAATTATTTTTTCTACATTGGGAGGATACCCATTATTAGAGGGAACGAGTGCTTCGTACTTGTCATACTTACAACTTTGAAGCAACAAGAATAAAATAACAAGAAACAATTTATTTGTATTCATTAATCTCCTTCTGTAATATATACATTTACTGAATCAACTCCACTAAACTTCGTAGTATTAAATGGTAAGCCACCGATGCAAACCCAGTCGCTGGGATCTAATAAACTATCGATGCCGATAGCATACACATAATATCTTCCACAATTTAAACTATCAATACTTGCATAAGCAACGTTCAATTCCGCACTTACCGCATAATCATACTTGGTGGTATCAGGACCTGGAAACTCACTGGCATTATATTTTAAAAAAACTCTGCAGCCTGGTATCGGTCGAGTATGATGAAACATTTTAAAGTTCATTGTTAATTGTCCCGTCCTTCCTTCTGGACAGTTATCTTCCTCCTCTTTCTTTTTACACTTACATTGAATAAACACAAAGCTTATCATCAGAATGAGAGCACCGAAAACAACTCTTTTACTATTCATATTTAATTTATTCTTAGTTATTAATATTTAATAAACTTTTGGGTAAATGTTCTTTTTGAATCACTAACTCTACACAAATAAGTTCCAGGAGTCCATTTGGAAACATCTAAAGTAATTTGTTGACGATTACTTTGGAGTTTGTAAACAAGACGACCGGTCACATCAACAATTTCAATGAGTTTTCTAGTTGTGCTTTCTTTTTCAAAACTCAAATTCAAACTCATTTGCACTGGATTTGGATAAAGGTTAAAAAAGATGCTTTCATCTTGCTCTGAATTTATGGACAGCGTTTGATCTTGGGTATATAAAACAACACCACCTGATAAACTTCCAACTACTAAATCAAAAGCAGTATCACCGTCTATATCCGCCATGGCAGGTGTAGCAAGTCGAGGCTCAAAAATATTTTGGAACATTGAATCTAGTAACGTAAAAGTACCGGATAAATTTCCATCTATATTACTAAAATGATAGATGTAACCGCTAAATGACCCTACTAATAATTCATAATTACCCTGCTTTTCAAACAAAATAGGAGTAGAAAATCCAGCAACACTACCTACTTTCGCAACATTGACTCCACCAAAATTATTGGATACAAAACTAAAAATCGGACTTACTGTACTTCCCATATTTTCATAATAATTCAGCACACCTGTTCTTTCACCTATCAACAAATCCAACTTCCCATCTCTGTTCACATCGAATAATTGCGGAACGGCATTATCACCCACATCAATGGATTGATAATTTACTTGTGACAAAACAAAGATGCATGGATTACCTGCACCCGCTAAATTCTGGAAATAAATCAGACTGCCGTCCGAATGACCAATTATCATATCCGAATCTCCATCTCCATCCACATCACCAAAAGTCAAATAGATTCCTGTCAAAAGATAGGAGGATAAAGTAGAATAATCATTGGTGATTAAGGTATACTCAGCTTTACTTCCTAGGCTTGTATTTCTATAATAAGCAACCTTGGCAATTGCGTTTGATGTATCGAAATAAAAATCATTTCCAATGAGCAAATCCAATTTTCCATCTTGATCAACATCAAAAAAAACAGGATGAGCACCGGTACCTACCTCAATCATACCATCTACTAACCAACGATCTGTTTGACGGTTAAATATATTCGATTGATTATTGGTTGTGTTTTTATAAAAAATTACGTTATTATAATCTTCACCAGCAGGAAAAAAATTACCTACAATCAAATCTTTATTTCCATCATTATTAACATCAAAATAGTGAGGGGCTGCAACATCGAGCATGTATGCAGGAGTATCATAAGAAGGAAATGTGGTGTCCTGTGCACAAATCCATGCAGAATCAGGAGTACCACAATTTTCCAAAAACAACAAATTGCTTCCTAAGATATCGCCATTTAAAACGTCTTTATCTCCATCGCCATCATTATCATAAACTACCAACGATGAACCTGCATGACGCATACTTTTATTCGAATTGTTAAGTTGGCCAACTTCTTCATCTACTATCCCTCTTTCCTGGTCAAAGTAAGCCCTATATGGATTTGCTGCAACGAGCGGGCATGTTGGTAAAACAGGTGGAAGAATTGCAGAATTTCTATTACCTGCTAACACAAAATAACCCCAACATACAGGGATATAATGAAATTTCATGGAACTAGGATTCCCTGTAGAATCCATTGCAAAACTCTCATGATGCTCAACCCAAGATCCGCTGATGCTAAATGCTAAAATATCCATATCGCCGTCGTTATCCAGATCACTCAATGCAGGTGCATTTACACGCGAAACATAAATATTTGTTTGAAAGCCTCCATAATGTGTTTGAATGGAAGAAGTAATAAGAGTAAAAAGTAAACCTGTGCCAGTAGAAAAATCATTTCGATACATTGAAATACCTCCACCATTGTAAGAAAACAAATCCATATCGCCATCAAAATCATAATCAAAAGTTCGCACCCAGCCTTCCATATCTGTTGGAAATTTAGAGCGATACTCTGGCGCATAAACATAAGAAGAAACATTAGCTTGTCCTAAATTGATAAAAGGATTTACACGAAAACTAGGCGCATCAAATTCTAATAGATCCATTTTGTTGTCTCCATTCAAATCAATTTCAGCAAAATTAGTAGTATTCATTCCGCTTGCCCAAGGATTTTGCAACCGATTGCTTCCGTGAAAAACAGCGATGCTTGTATCACGAAATAGATAAGGCAATTGACCATTCGAAAAGAATGGGGTAATCACCATAAGAACTATCCACTTAAAATTGCTTTTCATCGTTGTATACATAATTTTTGTGCATAGGTTAAACCATTACTCACTATTTGAACAATATAAACACCAGAGGTAAGATGAGCTGTAAAGAGTTGCGTCTGTTTTTGACTGGTATTCACAGAAAATAATTTTCGTCCGGAAATATCAAGAACAGATAGTTGAAGAGGCTGGTTGTCGGTTTGAGAATTGAAATAGATGGTACAATAATCACTCGTTGGATTAGGAGCAATTATAAAATCCAAATGTATATTTGTTTGCTGTATACTTGCTGCTGTATACTGAGTATATAACCTTAATCCACCCGAATTACACCCGGTCAACAAATCAAATTTTGTATCACCATCAATATCAGTTTTTGAGATAGTTACTCTTTTCAACTCTTTAATATCTTGATACGTTGAATCCAATATCGTAAAAGTCCCCGTTAAATTTCCATCTATATTTCCATAATGGTAAATGCTCCCTTCATCGGAACCAACCAGTAGCTCATAGCTTCCATTATTGTCAAACAATAATGGATTACTAAACCCTGCAACTTCACCGGGTACCAGTACATTTACATTTCCAAAATTTGAAACATTGGTTGAGAAAATTGGATTAGAACTTGTCCCAGTATTTTCAAAATAATTAAGAATTCCACTTCTTTCACCTATTAACAAATCAAGTTTAGAATCACGATTCACATCCACCATTTGTGGCGTGCTATTATTTCCAATATCTATTCCTTGATATTGAGGCGAGGCGAAAACAAAATTGCATGGATTTCCAGCACCTGCAGTATTCGTATAATAAATTAAAGTTCCATCTCCATTTCCGAGTAGTAAATCATCATCTCCATCCCCATCTAAATCACCGAAAGCTGGAAACAATCCGTATTGGGTGATAGAGGATAAACTTAACCAATCGTCAGACACTAGAGTAAACATAGGTTGTGTAAGTGTACCAATGTTTCTAAAATAGGCAACACGTGAATAGGCAAGATTCGGATCTACATTATAATAAGAATCATTACCAGCGATAATATCCATTAAACCATCTTTGTCAACATCAAAAAATGCAACATTGGCTGCCGTTCCAAGATCGATCGTTTCATCCGATAAAAATCGAGGTTTATCAAAATCAAAAACATTTGTACAATTATTGGATGTGTTTTTATAAAATAAGAGATTATTAAAATCCTCTCCGACGGTTGCAAATGGACTTACCATCATATCTTTCAACCCATCATTATCAAGATCAAGATAATATCCTCCCGGTAAATTTTGCATATCAATAGAAACGTTATAAACTGGAAAAGCAGAATCCTGAGACACAATAACAGCAGAATCAGGGGTGCCTCCATTTAACAGAAACAACATGTTTTGACCCAGTATGTCACCATTCAATAAATCAACATCGCCATCACAATCTTGGTCTAATGGAGTTAATACAGATCCTGAATGTCGACTCCCTTTTAATTCATCATTGTTGGCAATTGCAGACCTACAATTTTGATTCAGTAAACCAATATTAGTAAGTCCGCTTAATCTAAAATATCCCCAACAATAAGGTTGTAGTGTAAATAAGAAATCACCACAAACACCCAAGGAGTCCATTGAATAATTCTTATGATACTCTAAATAACTACTTGAATTTGAAAAAGTAATTACATCCATATCTCCATCACCATCTACGTCATAAAGTGCCGGCATGTTCACTTGACTTACAAAAATATTGGCAAATAAAGTTCCATACCAAGATTTTACTTCTGGATTAACTAGTGTAAATTGCATTCCAGTTCCAGAAACAAAATCATTTCTCCAAACACCAAAAGCACTGTTTGTATAAGTAAATAAGTCGAGGTCGCCGTCACAATCATAATCATACGATCTTACCCAATCGTGCATTGGAGGAAACTTTTCAATGTATTCCGGATGGTAATGATAAGCAGAAGTACTTCCACTACCATCATTTAAAAAAGTGGATAGTCTATTTCCGATTCGATCGAACATAAGAAGATCCATCAATGTATCCCCGTTCATTTCGATTTCAACCGGTATCATTGAATTAAATCCACCTGTCCAAGGAAAATCCAAAGTGTCATTTCCATTAACGATAACCTTTGGCCTTTGATCAAGATATAATGATTGTTGCTGAGCTTCTGAATTTTTTATAAATCCTAAAATACATAGGAAGGCTAATAATTTACGCATTGTTTTGAATTGTGTGTCTCAAAGATAACACGTTCGCCAGGTATAAAAGTTCAATTTAAAACTGATTTTTACAC
>JBJXGU010000388.1:0-4941 GCA_046160245.1 Bacteroidia bacterium | reverse complement strand
GTTACCGGGTGAATTTGCAGGGGGGATTGTAAAAATTTACACTAAAAATATTCCTGACGAAGATTTCATTTCTGCTGGGATGAGCATTGGAATTAGAAGCAATACAACATTCAAAACTTTCAATCGTGCTTCTTTAAGCAAAACCGATTGGTTGGGAATGGACAATGGAAGTCGGGATTTACCGAATGAGTTTCCAGAAAACGTTGCAGGCTTAACGATTGCAGAGCAGGTTGCGCTTGCTAAACTGTTGCCAAACACCTGGATTGCGAAAGAAAAATCGGCACCCATTGACCAGCGCTTTAACCTTTCCTTCGCGAAAAAAATTAAATTGGGAAAAGTACTTGTTTCCAATATTACGGGAATAAATTATTCAAATACCAACGAAGTAAGAGAAGCTGAAAATTTAAACTACAACCAATTTGACATTATCAACAATGTAAGTGACACCATTTACAGCTTCGACGATCATACTTCTACCAATAAAATTTCGGTGGGTGTACTCAGCAACTTTACTTTTTTACTCAATACAAGAAACAAAATTGAATTCAGAAATATTTACAACCAAACCGGGTCCAATAGTACTAGTATTCGAACGGGCTCAAATATCGAAGAAGGAAATGCAGTAAGAAACTATGCCTTCCGATACACGGAAAGACAACTTTATTCAGGACAGCTTTCTGGTTCGCATGACTTCAATCAAAACAGAAGTAATATCAACTGGACAGCAGGATACAGCATGACGCATAACAATGAACCTGACTATCGTCGCATTCGTACTTTCAAAAGTTTAGTGGACAATTCTACTAACTACTATACGCAAGTAAACAGTACTGCTTCTCAAGCTGATGCTGGTCGATTTTATTCTACGCTTGATGAAAAGGCTATTATGCTAGCTGGAAATCTAGAGCAAGAAATTGTGAAACTGAGCGAAACACGAAAAATCACTATGCGTGTTGGTTTTTACACCGAAACGAAAAGCAGAACATTTGATGCTCGTTGGTTAGCTTATACGAAGTCTAGAACGGACAAATTTGACAATGATTTATTACTCCTTCCAATCGATCAAATATTTTCACAAAACAACTTCAACGACACCACCGGATTTAAAATTACAGAAGGAACCAATGGTACCGACAGCTATACTGCAGACAATCAACTTTCCGCCGCTTACATAGGAACCACATGGCCGGTTACAGAACGTTTAAATGTTTCTGGTGGCGTTCGTTTTGAAGCCAATCAATTAATTCTTGAAAGTGCTGACAATAATGGCAAGCCTTTGAAAATCGAAAATCCGGTGAACAGTTTTTTACCTTCTATTAACATCAGTTACAATGTAAGTGAGAAATCATTGTTAAGACTAGCCTATGCAAAAACATTAAATCGCCCGGAGTTTAGAGAAATAGCTCCGTTTGCATATTATGATTTTGTATTTAACAATGTATTATTCGGAAACACCAAATTAGAAACGCCAACCATTGACAACTTCGACTTGAGATGGGAAAATTATCCAACGGCAGGTGAGTTAATTTCAGTGGGGGTATTTTACAAATCGTTTACTAATCCCATTGAGCAATACTTCAAACCCGGCGCTGGTTCGGGGGGCACCAGAAATTTCATCTTCAAAAATGCACCTACTGCATATAGCACAGGTCTAGAATTGGAACTTAGAAAATCGTTAGAACCCATTTTCAAAGCCGGATTCTTCAGTATGCTTTCAGTAGGAATGAATGCATCCTACATTTATAGTCGAGTACAACTTGGAGATGAAGCAGTAGGACAAAAGAAATCAAGAATCATGATGGGTCAATCGCCTTATGTTGTTAACACGGGGATTTATTATAACAATTCCGCACACAAACTACAATGTAATCTTCAATACAATATTATAGGAGAAAGATTATTCGTTGTAGGAACCGAAGGGACACCCGATGTATATGAACTCCCAAGAAACGTGATTGATTTCTCAATTACTAAAAACATCGGAAAAAATTTCGAAATAAAAGCTGGAATTCAAGATTTACTTAACCAAGCCGTAGTAATGAGACAAGATTCCAATGAAGATGGAAAAATCACCTCGAAAGATGAATTGATTTATAGCTACAAACGCGGCACCTATTATACACTAGGATTTGTTGTAAGATATTAGTTGATGATTTATTGATCGCGGAGTTTACTCGAAGAGTAGGCTCCGCTTTTTTTATCTTAATCCAAAAAGAAGCGACGAATTCATTGACAAATCAATGAATTGTCGGGATTAACCCTGACATTGATTTTGAAGCAATTCTTATTCTTTCGTTTTAACAACATTATTTGAATTATTGCTTCAAAATCAATCGTCAGCCCGTAGGGCAAAAAAGTCTAATGACTTTTTTGAGTTAATAATTACTTTAAATTGGGATAACAGTAACAAAACAACTGCACCGTAATATTGCATTGGAACTAATATAAAATAAAATGAAAAATTTAAGTAAGATTAAATCGAAACTGTTACTATTATCAGTAATGACTTTAACCCTTTTAAGCGCTTGCAAAAAGGATGAAAATAAAGATGACACTACACCTGGCAATGTTGTAAACTTTACAACTACCGTTTTATCGGATGGCACGGTACAAGTTGAAGGAAGCAGCAATCAAAACTACACCTTCCTGAACACCAAAAAATATCTTTTAAAAGGATTTGTTTATGTAGAAGATGGCGGTACATTAACCGTTCAACCAGGAACTGTTATTAAAGGTGATAAAACTACAAAGGGCACTTTAATCGTTAAACGCGGAGGTAAAATCCAAGCAACAGGTACTGCTGCAGATCCTATTATTTTCACATCAGCAGAAGCTATTGGATCAAGAAATCCTGGAGATTGGGGTGGAATCATCATTTGTGGAAAAGCACCTATCAATTTACCTGGTGGAGAAGGACAAATTGAAGGCGGACCTGATGCCTTATATGGTGGAACTAATGCTTCAGACAATTCTGGATCGTTGCAATATGTACGTATTGAGTATGCCGGAATTCCTTTTCAACCTAATCAAGAAATCAACGGATTAACATTGGGTGGTGTAGGTAGCGGAACTATCATTGATTACATTCAAATTTCTTTTTGTGGAGATGACTCGTATGAAATGTTTGGAGGAAATGTGAATTTAAATCACATCATCGCATATAAATCAACTGACGATGATTTTGATACTGACAACGGTTATACCGGAAAAATTCAATTCGGCGTAGCTTTAAGAGCTGCGAATATTGCGGATGTTTCAGGATCTAATAGTTTTGAATCAGACAATGATGCTGCAGGATCTACTGTAACTCCGATCACTAAAGCAATCTTCTCTAACATCAGCATATTTGGTCCAAAACAAGACACGAGTTTGTCAGTTAATTCCAATTTTAAAAGAGGAGTACATCTTCGTAGAAATACTCAAACTTGCATTTACAACTCTTTAATTTCAGGGTATCCGGTTGGATTATTAATTGATGGCACGAATTGCGAAAACAGTGCAGCTGCATTTGACTTGCAATTCAAAAACAACATCATTGCATCGTGCAATACTCCTTTAGCGGTTGCAAGTGGTTCCACATTTAACATCAGCACATGGTTCAATGAAATTACTTTTGGAAATAGCATTCAATACACCAATGCTAATCTAACAACTGATCCTTATGGAACAACTCCAGATTTCTTACCAGTAGCTGGATCACCTTTACTTAGCGGAGCTGATTTCACAGGATTAAACTTATCAAGCTTTCAACAAGTAACATTCAGAGGCGCATTTGGAACCAACAATTGGACACAAGATTGGGCCAACTGGGATCCACAAAATACTGCTTATTAATCATCTTTTAGCTTTTCCTTCCTTTAAAAGCCTTCAATTCTAAATTGAGGGCTTTTTTGTTAACATAAACTTAACATTGGAGAAATAACTCCTTAACAATTTCTTAATCCCTTTGCAAAATCACTAAGAAATCAATGATTTAAGGGGTTATTTTAGAAAATAACAGCTTATTCATTGACAAAACCACTGGGAGAAACTAATAAAAAGTATAAAAATCCAATTAACTCTTAACCAAATGAAAAAACTCATTGCAATTACCATCTGCAGTCTAGTATTTACTGCATGTGGAAGTAAAAAATCTGAAAACGCAGAAACAACTCCAGCTGAAACACAAAAAACATCTATTACCATCAAAGGTAGTGATACCGTGTTACCTCTTTCACAAAAAGAAGCTGAAGTGTATATGAATGAGCATCCAGATGCTTCTATTACGATTGTTGGTGGTGGTTCAGGCGTAGGAATAACTGCCTTGCTGGATGGTTCAACGGATATTGCAATGTCCTCTAGAGCTTTAAAAACAGACGAAAAAATGAATTTTGAAACTAAAGGAATGAAAATTTCTGAAGTAATCATTGCAAATGATGCGCTTGCTGTAATTGTAAATCCAAAAAACAAAATAGGAAAGTTAACAAAAGAACAAATTAGCGATATCTATACTGGAAAAATTAAAAACTGGAAAGAAGTAGGCGGAGCTGATTCGAAAATTATTGCCTATTCAAGAGAAACCTCTTCAGGAACCTATGAGTTCTTTAAAGAACATGTAATGGACAAGAAAAACTACGATGCTACGGTATTAAACATGCCAGCTACAGGTGCCATTGTTCAATCGGTGAGTCAAACAGAAGGTGCAATTGGCTATATCGGATTGGCTTATGAAACCAAAGAAGTAAAGCAATTAGAAGTGAGTTATGATCAAGGCAAAACATTTGTAGCTCCTACTGTTGCAAGTGCTCAAGATGGAACCTACCCTATTGCTCGTCCTTTATACTACTATTTCGACGAATCTAAATCAGCTTTAGTTAAACCTTTTGTTAATTATATATTATCAGAAGCAGGACAAAAAAATGTTCTTGATGTTGGATATGTTCCATTGACAAAGTGATTACT
>JBJXGU010000387.1:0-3961 GCA_046160245.1 Bacteroidia bacterium | reverse complement strand
AGGGAGTGAACCATTATATCCAGACAACTATATCGGAAAGTATTGAATACGAAGGTATTATAATTGAAATTTTACCAGATTTTGATGAACTTATTTTCAGCAAATAAATAAAACATCAACATTACTTTCCTTATTTGAAAATTGCTAGGCGAAAATAAAGCGATTTAACGCATTATTACAACTTAGTTTTATAGGAACCAGTTAAATCCTTAGAAAAGCACACAGAGAGCGTCTATTGTACCCCAAAGCCCATTTTAAAAGCTGCTTGTTGTGTTTGAATTGATTTCAACTAACTAATCATCGAATAATGAGTAAATTGCAAATGCACTTCTTTTAAAAATTTTAAAATTCCGAAATATCTAAAACTTGAGTAGGTGTATTTATCTGAAAAATAAAATTTTGACTTCCAGGAGAAATAACAACTAAATTTTAATTCATTAAAAGTATACAATTAAGTTCACTGAATATGGAAAAAAAAATTGGCGAAAATATTTTGTGGGTCTGCTTTCAAACAAAACTAAAGCCCCACCCAAATTAGGCTCGCAATTTTAGATACGAGTTTAGGGGGTTTAATTAAGCCTATTATATTACTTGTTTATAATTGATGGCGTTTCAAATCTCATAGCACCACCAGTACATTTAACAATCTGCTGATAAATGTTATCCAACTCATCGCTATATTCAAGCGTTAAATCAAATACAATTTGCGCACCTGGTTTTGAGGTGCCATTACGAATATTCAAATATCTTTCATCTCCGTTTCGAAAATTAAGTGACTCATTGAAATAAATGTTAATTTCAGTACTATTTGAGCATATTTTTAAAAGAGTGGCTGTTGCACCTTCATTGCGGATTACTAATTTAATTTCGGTACCTGATGAACCACAGCCTACACCACTTTTAAATCTGGGTTGGTACTGCGCTATTAGTGCTTTCTTTTGAAGTTGAGACAAATCCCCTTCTGCTTTCTGATGAATTTTGTGTAAGTAGCGTGAGAGTACATGACCTTTTATTTTTTCAGTGATGCCAGATAATCTAATATAAATATCACCGTCAAAAATACCTTCCGCATCCTTAACACATACGGCATATAGCGGAGTAGGTATCTGATAGATTTTGAAGGCGTAAATTATTCTATCAGTTATATCATATCTGCATGTTTCAAAACGAATGGTCTCCGAAAAGTGAGTCTGACAAAACCGACTAATAATCGAATTATCCGGAATGGCATCTTCATTCTTCAAGCCAGTTATAAACCCATTATCATCTACTCCATACACTATAATACCACCATTGCAATTTGACATTGCTACAATTATCTTGTATAATTTACTAATGTTGAATTCTTGTTTGAATTCAAGGTCGCCCTCTCCTATTTTGAAGCGAAGAGTTTCTTTGTCAATCAAACTTTCTATTGTATCAGTACTAAAAGTCATGTTATTTTTCAGTTAATAATTTCAGATTCAAATTTATAAAATACAAACCTCTCGAAAAATATTGACCTTCTGCAAAATCAAATTTATAGAGTCAGTAAGTTTTTAAGTTTATATTTCGGATTCCTTATTTCAGCGCATTCATACTAGTCATTTATATATTAAAATCCGGAATAAAAATTTTCCATTTGGCTTAAAAATCATAATGACTGAATATAATTGCTAAATTGAAATTATAAAATGTAGTGCAATAACCATGCTTTAGCTTAAACCTGGTTCGGATTTGCTTGAGGAGGAACGACACCTTTCTTCAATAGTGAATTTGGAGGAATGACCGGCAGGATAAAATCCTTCAATGCTGTACCCTGTAATCGAGTCATCAGAATTCCCCTTGACGTGGAGTAGGTGATACTGGCTATTGCATTAGCAAGACCGGCATCAACATTGGCTTTCAAATCAGCTCCTACCACAAGCAACTCTTCCATGTTCTCAACATAGTAGATGAATGAAATGTGAAAATCACTCTTTGCCTCGTTAAAAACTTGTCCTTGACTGAGAGTGACAATATTGATTTTCAGGTCGGCTTTGACTAGTTTTTTTTCTTCATTAAAAGCCATGTCGAAGTCTGACTCTACTTGATAGGCTTCGATAGAAGATGGCTGGAACTCAAAAGGACATTCAACATGTCCCCGTACGATGCGGAATTCAACTATTTGAATTTTTTGAGGGTCAAGTTTTATAGTAGTATTCATGAGGCAAGAGGCATTAATTCTGGAGTTCTAAACTGAACTCCAACATCTGAATTGAACTTGGTATTAGAAACAGGATTATGACGATACACGGTACGAAAAACCGAACCGCTACCAAGTGAATCAAATCGTACTGGTTGTGGAATTGAAATAATATCACCTTCAAGTTCAACTTCCAGTTTGGAAATTGAACGAAGAGTAAGGTTATGGTCACCGCTTAGCCATCGAGAAATCTCGGATGGCTTCTTGCCCATTTTTTCGGCAAGGTTCGCCTGTGTCCAACCTTTTTCTCGTAAAAGTTGGTTAATTCGTACAACCATGTCTGCATACTTGCGAACAAATTGTTTAGTTTCCGGAGACATGTTCTCCAAAATCCTACGTGCAGATTCGCTTCTCATAAACCGATTATTTTAAAGGGTGATATTGTTAATGGAGCCATCATTATCTATGATGTATCTCATAGTTTCATTTATTTCAATTGACAGTCCAAGCTCATCGAGTATACGACTGGCGAAGGAATCTGCTTCATTGATTTTTACGCTTAGGTCTGGGCTATCTTGTGTTCGTTCTGATGTTTTCTCACCGCCATTGAAGAGTACTACTATTTCATCACTAAGCCGTAGACAAAATAGCCGCAAAGGAAAATGGAGATTATTGAACCCAATCTCAATGGCTGTCCCGGGTCTGGGCGGTAAAGCTGTTGCAGCTCGCTCCGCTCGGTTAAAATAATCTGGTAAAGCACCACGTCTTTCTCCCATCACATCCAATAAGAGTGCAATTATCTCTTCCAATTGCTGTCCCAGCCTTGGATGCTCCTCGAATTTTTGAATAAATTTTTCCATTTCAGTAAACTCCGCATTCTCTTGCCTCACCGTGTAAAACGTCACACGGCTCGACTCATCATCCCAGATTTCTAATGCGAAGTTATTCACTTAAACGTTATTTGTCAACACAAAGATTCACTTTTATGTTAATTTTTACAAATATTTTACATGAAATTTGTAATAAATTAAATTATATCATTGATTATAAATGATTTATAATATCTTAGTGAATATAACCCAATTTCATAAAAATAGCGTGAATCATTATTGATTTTTATATATGCTGTGGTATACTAAATTTCATTTTTGATAGCAATTCATCCGTATCAGATTCAAAACCATTATTTTCAATATCGATTGTCACGAAATAATTCAAGTGTTGAACCAGATTCTCTAAATCTTCGATTTGCTCAATTAACTTATTAAGAAAATCAACTGTTAAAATATATTTTCTTTCTTCGAATCCCTTCGCTGTCTTATGATGCTTTTTACCCATTAAATTCCTTACCGGCATGAGATTGAAAACAACCCCTTCATAATGTGAATGGATAATTATGTTACGAAGCTTAACGAGTTCAAGGCTCTTCTTGAAAATTAACTCCGCAGTTTTAAGAATTGACTCAGGAAGGAGAACAGGCAGAATATCATTATCGGACAATACCTTTTGAAATTCCTTGTTCGTCATGTCAAAAAAACATGAGCGAGACTTCTCCACAATTGCAAATGCTCCATCATCATGCAAAATGATTTTCAATAACCTGTCCTGCAAATAATCATCTACAGGCTCCTCGGTATCCGGGTCTTCCCAATCCACATTAAATCCGTAAGATAATCGCACCATGTCAATCAACAATTCACGAAATGTTGCGATTAATGATTCGAAACACAGGTTGAAGTGTCCGTAAGCCTTATAGAGCTCCCAATTAACTAATTCATCTTCGATATTTCTTTTTCT
>JBJXGU010000386.1:0-33521 GCA_046160245.1 Bacteroidia bacterium | reverse complement strand
GTATCTCCGGAAAGTAAAGCTTCAACGGCCCAAACGCCGAGTTTAGCTCCTAAAATCCGATCAAACGCACTGGGACTTCCCCCACGCTGCACATGACCTAATACTGTCACTTTCGTTTCATAATGCGGCAATCGTTTCTTTAATTCGTCGGCAACTTCTGCAGCACCGCCGTTTTTCTCCCCTTCAGCAACCAAAATAATACTACTGGTTTTGTTGTTACTTTTTCCTTCTTCAAGTTTGCGTACTAATGCATCAAAGTCTGTAGGCTTTTCAGGAAGAAGAATTTCTTCAGCACCACCTGCTAATCCCGACCAGAGCGCAATACAACCTGAATCTCTACCCATCACTTCAATTAGAAAACAACGATCGTGAGAAGCAGCGGTATCACGAATTTTATCGACCGCATCAATAACTGTATTTACAGCCGTATCAAATCCGAGGGTGTAATCAGTTCCGCTTAAATCATTGTCGATGGTTCCAGGAATTCCCATAATTTTAATATCCGGAAAACGGGTGCAAAATGCTTCCGCACCTTTGAAAGTTCCATCTCCACCAATGGCAACAATTCCATCAATTTGATGACTCTTCAAATTTGCATGGGCTTTGTCCATTCCACCTTCAGTCATAAACTCTTTACTGCGAGCGGTTTTAAGGATAGTACCGCCGCGTTGAATGATATTACTCACTGAACGCGAAGTAAGAGGTTTAAACTCGTTTTCAATCATTCCTTGATATCCTCTTAAAATGCCATATACCCTCAAATCGTGCGATAAGGCAGTGCGCACAACGGCGCGTACACAGGCATTCATTCCTGGAGCATCACCACCCGATGTGAATAAAGCGAGGCGTTCTATTTTATTCATAAGAAAACAATGATCATTTTTGCGAAACTAATGCATTAATACCAAATACTAGTATTTAGTATAACGCCAAAGATCCGCGATTAGTATTAAGATCTATCAATGCTAATGCAGTAAATTATTATTTATCATCAAAATAGTATGAACCAATTTACCCATCTAAAATGAAGAATCCCTGGACCACCAAAAGCTCCGAAATCAAGTATGAAAATCCATGGATAAAAGTCACCGAATCACAGGTGCTCAATCCCGCAGGAAATCCTGGCATTTATGGCGTTGTTCATTTTAAAAATAGAGCCATCGCCATCATTCCTCTCGATGAAAATAATAATACCTGGATCGTTGGTCAATATCGTTATACTTTAGATTCCTACGAATGGGAAGTCCCTGAGGGCGGTTGTCCAGAGGGAGAAGATCCCTTGGAAGCAGCAATGCGCGAGTTGGAAGAAGAAGTAGGTTTGCAGGCAACACAATGGGAAAAAGTAATGGAAATTCAATTGAGCAATTCCGTATCGGATGAAATTGGATATACTTTTATAGCAAGAGGCCTAAAAGAAGTAGGCAGCTCACCCGAAGAAACCGAACAACTTCAAATTAGAAAGCTTCCGTTTGCCGAGCTAGTGGAGATGGTAATGAATGGGGAAATAAAAGATGGATTGAGTGTAGCGTCGGTGTTGAAGGTGAAAATGATGTTAGATGTTGGTGGTTAGTTGTTAGATGTTAGTTGATGTTAGTTGTGGTTAGTTGTTAGTTGTTAGTTGTTTTTAGCGGTTAGCGGTTAGCGGTTAGCGGTTAGCGGTTAGATAAAGCTAAAAGCTAAAAGCTAAAAACCAAAAGCTAAAAACCAAAAGCTAGAAGCTAGAAGCTTGCAGCTTTGCCCAGCAATCCTGATAAAATTTTCTTCACCATGCCTGGACCTTCGTAGATAAATCCGGTGTAGACTTGGAGTAAATCGGCGCCAGCTTCTAATTTTTCTTTGGCGTCATCTGCATTAAAAATTCCACCCACTCCAATAATTACTAAATCTTTTCCTGCAATTTTGCGAATGTAACGGATTACTTCGGTGCTTCTTTTTGTGACTGGCCGACCGCTTAATCCACCCATTTCTTTCGTTATACTTTCATCTGTTTTTAAATTTTCTCGGGAGATGGTTGTGTTAGTTGCAATGATGCCTTGTAAGCCTACCGTTTTTATGATATCCACAATTTCGTCTAACTGTTCATTGGTTAAATCGGGAGCAATTTTTAGGAGCAGTGGTTTCGGTTTTTTCTGTTGATTGAGATCCGATAAACGCTGCAATAATTTTGTTAATGGTTCACGCTCTTGTAAAGCACGAAGTCCGGGTGTATTGGGTGAACTTACATTCACCACAAAATAATCGACAACAGGATACAATTCTTCAAAGCAAATTTCATAATCGCTCCATGCATCTTCGTTTGATGTGGCTTTGTTCTTTCCAATGTTTCCGCCCACAATAATATTCGATGGTCTATTCTCCAATCGCTTTCTTAAAACTTGAACACCTTCGTTATTAAAACCCATTCGGTTAATGAGTCCACTGTCATTTGGCAATCGAAACATGCGTGGTTGATCATTACCAGGCTGGGGTTTTGGTGTCACCGTACCTACTTCAATAAACCCAAAACCAAATACTGAAAGCTCTTTGAATAATTTTCCATCCTTATCAAAGCCAGCCGCCAATCCGATGGGATTTGGGAACTTTAAACCCATAATCTCCTTTTCCAGACTTCTACTCTTCACCTCAAACATTTGTTTAGCAACGAATTGCATCCCAGGAATTGAAAAAATAACCTTCAAAGCATTGAAAGTGAAATGGTGAGCTGCTTCCGGATTCATCTTAAAAAGAAGAGGTCGAATGATGCTTTTGTACATACTGCAAGATTAGTAAATATTAAATTATAGGAATCAAATAAAATTTTTAGACAAGTCTAAATTATTTTTTATATTTGTCGATATCAGATTCCAAAAATGACCACATCCACCGAAGAAAATTACCTCAAAGCCATTTATCATTTAAGTACCGGAAATCAAAATTCAGTACTTACCTCAGCCATTGCGGGCTCATTATCGACCAGTTCCGCCTCTGTCACCGACATGATTAAAAAGCTTTCGGAAAAAAACATGGTCGAGTACGAACGATACCACGGGGTAAGAATCACTCGTAAAGGCGAAAAGGTTGCATTAAGCATCATTCGCCGACATCGTTTATGGGAAGTATTTTTGATGGATAAATTGAAGTTTAAATGGGATGAAGTTCATGATTTAGCAGAGGAATTAGAGCATGTAAGTTCGGATGAATTAACGAAGAGGTTAGATGCCTTTTTAGGCTTTCCTAAGTTTGATCCTCACGGCGATCCCATTCCCGATACGAATGGAAAAGTACATTCGAACGGACAAGTTTTACTTTCAGAAATCACTAAGAAAGGCAAATATATTTTAAGCGGTGTTAACGATCACAGTCCTTCCTTTTTACAATATTTAGAGAAGAAAGGATTAATTCCCGGAAGCATATTTTCTATTGTAGAGATGGATGAATTCGACAACAGCATGCAAATCATTTTCAGTAATAAAAAATCCATCTTCATCAGCAAAGAAGTCAGTAAAAACCTTTTAGTAAGAAGTCATGAGTAAAAACAAAGAAGCCCAAACTTCACTGTCAGAAGTTCATGGAAGCATAAAAGTGGACAGTAACATGAGTTTCAAAAGGAAACTTTTGGCCTTTTTAGGTCCTGCTTACATGGTAAGCGTTGGCTACATGGATCCAGGAAATTGGGCTACCGATATTGCAGGTGGAAGTCAGTTTGGCTATTCGCTTATTTGGGTATTGCTGATGTCGAATTTAATGGCCTTACTCTTACAAAGTTTAAGTGTACGACTTGGAATTGTGAGAGGGCGTGATTTAGCACAAGCTTCACGCGAAATGTTTCCAGGTTTTGTAAATATTTTCCTCTACGTACTCGCTGAAATTGCCATCGCCGCCTGTGACTTAGCGGAAGTATTAGGAATGGCCATTGGACTTTATTTACTTTTTGATTTACCCTTGATGTATGGAGTAGTGATCAGTGCGCTCGACACCTTCCTCCTACTTTTTCTCATGAATCATGGAATTCGAAAGATGGAAGTTTTTATTATCAGTTTGGTGGCTACCATTGGTTTGGCTTTTGTTGCACAAATGGTCATAGCACAACCTGTAATATCTGAAGTGATGACTGGATTTATTCCAACTTCCATGAGTAATACGGCACTCTATATTGCAATTGGAATTATTGGAGCTACGGTGATGCCGCATAATTTGTATTTACACTCGGCACTTGTTCAAACTCGAAAATTTGATCGAACAGATAAAGAAATATCAAGAGCCATTAAATTTAATATTCTCGATAGCACCATCGCTTTAAATGCAGCATTTTTTGTGAATGCAGCCATTCTAATTCTAGCTGCCAGCACCTTTTATAAAGTAGGAATGCATGAAGTAAATGATATTATGGACGCGCATCGATTATTAGAACCACTATTAGGTTCAAAACTCGCTCCTATACTTTTTGCGGTTGCATTACTTTGTGCCGGACAAAGCAGCACGATTACTGGCACATTAGCCGGACAAATTGTGATGGAAGGCTATTTAAATTTACGCATAGCACCATGGATACGTCGCCTTATCACACGACTCATAGCCATTGTTCCGGCTGTACTCGTGATTCACATTGCTGGAGAAGGTGCAACTACAGAATTATTAATTTTTAGTCAGGTAATTCTCTCCTTGCAATTAGGATTTGCAGTGATTCCACTCATTCATTTTGTAAGTGACCGAAGCAAAATGGGAAACTTTACCATCTCTATAAAAACAAAAATTGCCGCATGGCTATGCGCACTCATTATTGTTAGTTTAAATGTAAAATTGGTATACGGTGAAGTTACAGGTTGGCTGAATGCAGATGATAGTATTTGGCTTCGTATCATCGTTGTTCCACTCTGTATCTTCGTTGGCATTATGTTACTTTACATAACGTTCGTACCCCTCTTCCGAAAAATGAAACCGAAATCCATTTACTTACCACATGGAAGTTTTCAAGAAATTAAATTACAAGAATCTTCAAAATACAATCGCATTGCAGTGACCTTAGACTTTGGTTCGATGGATGGAATTGCACTTCAAAATGCAGTTAACCAAGGAGGAAAAGAAGCCGTTTATATTCTCGTTCATATTAGCGAAAGTGCCATTGCTCATTGGATGGGCAGTGATTCTAGCGATTTTGAAAGCATTAAGGATACTGAAACATTGGTAGAATACAAAAGGCAGATGAACGAAAATGGCTATCTCTGCGAGATTGAATTAGGTTTTGGAAATCCAAGAAAAGCCATTCCGAAAATAGTTAAAAATGCGAACGCTGACTTACTCGTTATGGGGGCTCATGGACACAAAGCTTTAATGGATTTTATTCTAGGCTCTAGTGTTGATGCTGTTCGACATCAACTCGATATTCCGGTGTTGGTGGTGACGAAAGATTCCGTTAAGAGTTAATCAATGGTAACTTCCTTTAAATAGCATTTTACAATTGCGTACTTTTGCACTTCATGTCAAAGATTGCCGCCACCGTAAATATTGTTAACAGGAAAGCAAGTTTCAACTACTTCATCAGCGATTCCTGGGAGGCGGGTATTGTGTTAACGGGAACAGAAATCAAAGCCATTCGAGAAGGGAAAGCGAATTTGGTGGATGCGTATTGCGTTTTTAAAAACACTGAATTATGGGTAAAAAATTTACATATTTCAGCGTATGAAAAAGGTGGATATACCAACCATGCTCCTCGAGAAGATCGAAAACTATTATTGCATCGTTACCAATTAAAGCGGATCCTAGCCAAATTAAAGGAAAAAGGAGTCACCTTAATTCCACTTCGCTTATACATTGAAGCAAGAGGATTTGCAAAACTTGAACTCGGACTAGCAAGAGGTAAAAAATTATACGACAAACGCGATAGCTTAAAAGATGCGGAAGCAAAACGTGAATTGGGAAGAGTGATGAAAAAAGACTTTTGATCAATTGGTGGATTGGTGGATTGGTGGATTGGTGGATTGGTGGATTGGTGGATTGGTGCGCTAAGCAATCAGAGTAATTTTGTATACTTAAATGTTAAATTAATGTGCTCTGCAGATTGTGCCTCTGTGAAAACTCTATGGCCTCAGCATTAAAAGACAGTATTATAAATAGAATACAACATTTTGAAATTCCACTGAACACGAATATCAACATTTTCAAATTTTCAAATCTTCAAATCTTCAAATTAACTTATTCGGTAATCACAGATCGTTTCAGATTTGTTGAAATGGTAAAATGATTACTTCCGCCTGCTGGATTAAAGATGGTATTGGCATACGAAATTTGAAAACGATTAATTTTAAATCCAAATCCTAAACTGAATCCACTCAGTCCTTTTTTCTCAGGAAATTGCAATTCATAGCGACGCAAGAAACTATATCCAACACGCAAATTGAAATTTTGTGTAAACAAGATCTCCAAGTTTAAAATGAGATGCTTTGAAAATTTATTTAAAGTGGACAATTTTTTCTCCTGACTTTCTCCCGTCAGTGGATCAATACCTGAAGCATTAGGATCTTTAAAACTCAAATCAAATTTTTGCAATTGTTGTGCAATCAACGAAAAGCGGAAAGGTGCTTTTGGTAATTTTCGAGAAACCCCTACTTGCACTTCAAATGGCAGCTTTTCACGTTCTGCACCTTCGTAGGTTTTAAGTTGAGTGCCCACATTCTTTACAACAAAAGCTGCCGACCATAATTTTTCATCATTCATCCAATTTAAGGCAACATCGGTAGCTATTCCATTAGAGGTATTACTACCAAAATTGGATAAAATATATTTTACATTCGCTCCAACATATAAATTGCTATCCAGCGCTTTCGACCAAGCCACATTAAAAGCGTATTCCCCGGCTTTAAACGCACCTACTTTCTCTGCATTCACATTGGTCTCATCAAAATCTCCATAGCTGATGTACTGCATATTAAAACCAACCGTTCCTGCTTTCGAAAAATCCTTTGCAAACAAAACGTTTCCATATTTTATACCTGCAAGATGCCCCACATAACTGGTAGAAATATGAAGATCCATAGAAGGACGAAGCAGCGCAGGATTTTGAGCAAATAAGGTAATATCTTCGGAAGGTGTAGAAATTGCATTCCCTCCTAAGGCAGCAGCTCTAGCAGGAGCCACCAGATTCAAAAAATCGAATGTAGAATTCCCGCCGCTTTGGGCATAGACTGATTGATGAAGAATCATCAAAAGCAAAAGGCCAATAAAAAGTAATTTTCTACTCATGGATTTTTAGTGAACGTATTATTCAAAATTCTATTGCCTTGAATTAATAAATTGGAAATTTTTCATATAAAGGAAATGCCTCCATAAAGGTGTGAACTTCTTCCTTCACCTTTAAAATCACCTTTTCATTGTCTTTATTCATAAGAACCTTATCCATGAACCCAACAATTTTTTTCATGTGTTTTTCTTTCATCCCTCTACTGGTGATGGATGAAGTCCCTACTCGGATTCCGGAGGTTACAAATGGACTCTTATCGTCGAACGGCACCATATTTTTATTTAAGGTGATATCGGCTTGAACCAAAGCATTTTCAGCTTCTTTTCCTGAGATATTTTTATTTCTGAGATCGATCAACATCATGTGATTATCCGTTCCTCCTGAGATGAGTTGATATCCTTTCTCATTTAAAGCAGCCGCCAAAGCTTTCGCATTTTTTGCTACTTGCACAACGTATTGCAAATAATCATCCGTTAGTGCCTCACCAAATGCTATCGCTTTTGCAGCAATAACATGCTCCAACGGTCCACCTTGTGTACCTGGAAATACAGCACCATCTAAAATCGCCGACATCATTTTCACTTCTCCTTTTGGAGTTTTGATACCCATTGGATTTGGAAAATCAGTTCCCATCAAAATTAATCCACCACGCGGTCCACGCAACGTTTTATGTGTTGTAGTGGTGATGATATGACAATGCGGAACCGGATCATTTAACAAACCTTTCGCGATCAATCCGGATGGATGTGAAATATCGGCTAACAATAAAGCACCTACCTTATCAGCAATCTTTCTTAATCGAACATAATCCCAATCGCGGGAATACGCCGAAGCACCACAAATAATTAGCTTTGGTTTTTCTTTTTTCGCTGTAGCTTCGAGCTTGTTGTAGTCGATGAGTCCAGTCGATTTTTCTACTCCATAAAAACTAGGAACATATAATTTACCACTGAAATTTACAGGAGAACCGTGGGTAAGATGTCCACCGTGCGATAAATCAAATCCCAAAATTTTATCACCAGGTTGTAACACGCCTAGCATCACCGCGGCATTGGCCTGTGCTCCTGAATGGGGTTGTACATTTGCCCAAACAGCACCAAACAATTCTTTAGCGCGATCGATTGCAATTTGTTCAATTTGATCGACCACTTCACAACCGCCATAGTATCTTTTTCCAGGTAGACCTTCGGCATATTTATTTGTTAAACAAGAACCCATGGCTTCCATGACTTGCTTAGAAACAAAATTTTCAGAGGCGATTAACTCAATGCCTTTTCGTTGACGGGCTAACTCAGCTTTGATGAGTTTGAATATTACTTTGTCTTTTTCGATCATGCTTTTTGTAAACCTATGGATTAATCCCTAGGTTATGGTATATGATTAACTAAAATCTATTTCGGTACTATCGCCAATGTTGAGGCTTTGGCTGAGGCCTTTGAGGAAGGCATCGCTGCCAACAATACTTTGATGAAGGATGGCGGTCTCAAGGTGAGCATAAGCGCCAATGATAGAATCTTTAATGACGGAATGTCGGATGATGGTATGCTCACCAATCGAGACGTTAGGTCCGATGATGGAATCCGAAATATCACAATGCTCCGCTATACTTACGGGATGAATAATGATGGTATTATGGAAATTAAATTTTCGCTGGATGGCTTCCGAATTTTTCTTTAACAGCACTTCATTCGTCTCTAATAAATTGGCTTTACTACCGCAATCGAACCAACTTCCCACTTGAAAAGTGGTTACTTTTTCACCTTGAGTAATCATTCGTTGAATTCCATAGGTAAGATGGAATTCACCTTGATGACGAATATTATTTCGAACGATATGATCAAGAGCTTCCATTAATTTACCAGCTTCACGAAAACGATAAATACCTACCAAAGCTAAATTCGATTTTGGGATGGTAGGTTTTTCTTCAAGACGAGTAATGAATCCTTCTGAATCAACATCAGCTACACCAAACTGCCGGGGGTCATCCACTTTTTGCAAACCTAATGCTGAGTGCGGCATCTTTACCAATTCAGCTAAATCGTAGTCGATGATAGTATCCCCTAACACGATGAGTAAATCATCATTTGCTTCCACATGTTCCCTAGCCAACCAAACGGCATGGCCTGTTCCTTCGCGCGGTTCCTGAATGATGAAAGATGCTTTTAACTTAGGATACTTCGACTTCACATAATCTTCTACCTTATCACCGAGGTCACCGATAATAAAAATAAATTCATTGAATCCACCTGCAATCAGGTAGTCCACGATATGCGACAAGATGGGTTTCCCGGCAACGGGAACAAGGGCTTTGGGCTGTGTATGAGTATGAGGACGAAGTTTCGAACCAATACCGGCAACAGGAATGATGATTTTCATACCGGTGTAAAAGTAAAGGATAATTGCTTAAGATTGGCTTATGAGAGAATCAAATATAAAAAACTATAAAATGAATAAAAATGAACAACTAGAATAATTCATGCCTTTCAGCATGAATTATTCAAATTCTAACACTAATTTTTCACGAATCTATACGAACTCAATTCTCCGTTTCTCGATTGCAATTGAATTAGATACATTCCAGAAGACAAACTAGAAATATCCAGAGTAGATTCACCAGAAAAAAGAAGTTTTTGATCTAAAACCACCTTCCCATCAATTGAATAAAGAGTACAGTTTAGTTGGTTGGAATCAACATTTTTTGCTCGAATTGTTAAAAAATCATTGGCAGGATTAGGGAAAATATCAAACAATTTTTCACCATAAATAGTTAGTAAACTTGTTGATCCACTAATACTAAAATCGTCAATAGAAAATCCATCCAAAGGAATATGGAATTGATTTGAAAATACAAATCGAAATCGCAAATCTGCTTTATTTTGAAAAGCGGCATCTAAATTAGCGCGTACTTCTTGCCAACCAAACGAAAAACCAGACCACCCATAATTATTGGGAGACAAAAAGCCATCAAATCCACTCTGAATAATTAGTGCATCCAACGATGCCCAATTAGTTGAATTGTTGACTCTATACTGTAGTTTCACACTGGTTTGCTGATATAAAATATTATAATTTATCCAAAATGATAACATTAAATTACTCCAACCTACTGTACTAAAAACTGGAGAATATAATGTATCAGAACAATTATTAATATAGGATGAATCTAAGACAACATCCCAAACTTTACTTCCCGAATGCGCGCTATTAGTAACTCCATAATTTGGCACACCCTGTTCCCAAAGGATTTGATCATTTTTCGTTCTTGCAAACCAACCGTTCATACTTGTGCTTTCGAATGACTCTGAGTAAGGGATTGAGGCCCTTTCAAAACCATAATTTACGAGTGTAATGGTATCATTCCAATTATTAACTTCAAGTGAATCATCAATGTAAAATTTTAAGACATCTTTTCCAGGAAAAGTCACTAAACTCGGACTCCATAAGGTATAAATTAAATTTGGAATCATTGTAATACTTTGATTGAAGGATCCAATAACGCCATTGTGATTATAGCCAATATTTACTGCTGAAACATTTTGTGTTCCATAATTTGCTATATTAAAATTTACAGGAAATAATTTTCCAACCATAAATGTATCCTTTGTCACAATAAAATTTTCGAGGGAAAGATCTTGCGCAAATTCTGCACTAAAATTAAAATCATCAATACTTACACCATCTGAAACAACAGATCCATCCGAAGTATAAACAAATCGGAATCTCATATTACTTCCCAATTGATTCGGTTTTAATATATAGTTACAATGAATCCATCCATTCGAATTTCCGGACCAAGCAGGTGTACCAAAAGTAACATATGTATACCAATTTGTACTTTGAGGATCATTCACTACTCCTAGAACATTCCAAGTCGCAGCCATATCTGTTGAATATTCAAGTCGCAGCCTATCCGATCCACCTTCCGTTTTATAATTTAACATAAAAGAAACAAAATGATTTACTGACAAATTTGAAACGCTAAAAGAAGGACTATACAAATCGCAAAAAACATTATTCAAACAAGGTGAATTTAAGTTAACATCCCATGCATAAGGCGGTGAAAAAGCACTAGAAGTGGCTCCAAATGCAGGAGTACCCAACTCCCATTTTGTAGTAGAACCATCAGGGGAAGTATTATAATTTACAGTATACCAATCCACTGCTCCAGAATCAAAATTTTGGGTGTAATTGAGACCACTAAAATGCAAGACATGAATATCAAAACATGTAGTATCATTTTCATGGATGGTATCTCCTGGCACAGTAACAAATCCACAAATTGTAGTTGCATTTAAAGAAACATTAAAACTTGGCATTAAAAAATTCAGAGTTTGACCAGCACCTATCAATGTTGTTTGAGGTAGAGAAAATATTGGAATTCCATCAACGCTTAATCCAATAGTATAAGCATTCAAATCCTTTGCGCCTACATTTTGAACAACTACTTCCACACCAGACAATGGGGTTCCATCTACTGAAATAATAGGGTTAGAAGGAAAAAGTGCAACACAAGCTAAATTTGTATCTGGTGTGATTTGAATCGAAAAATCATCAAGACTATAACCATCATAATTTGTATTTGGATCTGAGATAAAAAGATACCGAAATGATATTCTATTCGCTCCGGCAACATCAATACCTTTTAAGTAGGACTTCTTCCAGCCAAAAAAATAACCTGTCCAACCAGGCAATCCTGTATTAAATATACTATTAAAATTATACCAACCAAAACTTTCAATTCCATTCGACGCGGACAAAACATTCCAATTAACACCATCATCTTTTGTATAATCAATTCGCACACCATCCCAACTATGTTCAACATAACAATTAAACCAAAACGACAAGTCAATTTTATCGATGTTAGCACAATCAAAATAAGGAGTGTATAAATACCTATTTATATTTGAAGTATATGAACTATTTAAATTAACATCCCATGCATTTGCACCAGAATGTGTCGTATTTGTTATTCCATAATTTGGCATTCCCAATTCCCAGCGAGAAAGATCGCTTTGAGCTCCAAAATCTAACCATCCCATAGCCCCTGATTCAAAATCATTGAAATAAGGTAAAGCTACCGTAGGTTGATTATTTTGAAAAACACTCATACATAAAGTATCGTCATTAGGAAAAGTATCGGTATTTAAATTTACGAATGCACAAAGTGTATTAAAATTGGACGGAATAGTAAAGCTGCCTAAATTGACAAGTAAGGTATCATTTGTATTTAGAGTTGTAGTAGAAGGCGATGTCAAATAATTTATAATTCCATTCACATTATACCCAACAGTAAACCCTGAGACAGGCAAAACTCCTCTATTCTGAACGATTGCTTTTAAAGGAGGACTTTGAGTTCCTTGCGCACCTAAAATTAGATTGGGCTGAAAAGCCACAACAGACACATTTACTGGCAATGTAGACTCAATTTTAAAATCATCTATACTCACTCCTTCTAATAATTGTGCGTAAATATTCAAGTTACTAAATACAAACCGAAAAGCTACCTTTGCATTATTATTCACCCACAAACTTTTTACTTCACTAGAAATCCAATTTTGACTACTAAAATTCCATCCCAAAAAAACCGAATTCCAATTCAAAGCAAAGCTTGAAGAATCCTGTACTATTGTCCAATTTTTTCCATTATCCAAACTCATTTCCAACCTAAAAAAAGTTTGAATTGAATTGTTTCTATTTTGCTTAAAACTAACATCAATTCTTTTCGTGCCACTGCAATCAAACATTGGTGTATAAAGGTAGCAAAGAGAATTTATCGTATAGGGCGAATTTAAATTAACATCCCAAGCTTTAGCTCCAGAATAAGCTGAATTAGTTTGACCAAAATTAGGACTACCATATTCCCAATTCGTATTTACATTTCCTTCCGTAATTGGTGTCCAACCAAAAATAGTATTCTCGAAATCATTTTGATAGGGTAATTGCTCAATTGAAAATATTCCATATCCTTTCAAACACAAAGTGTCATTCTGTAATGAATCGCCTAAAGTGGATGCAAAAACACATAAATCAAATTGATTTACTGGGACCAAATAATCACAAATTAATCCCTCTATTTGCACATCACCAGGAGGAATCATTTTGTTAATAATACTATCTTTCAAAACAATTCCATCTAAAGAAAACCCAATATGATAATTGAAAATGGTATCCGTTCCTAAATTGTATAAATACAAATTATAAAAATCTGAAGTGATGGTATTCGACGCTCTTTGAATTGAACTTAGTGGTGCATTTAAAGATAGATTTAAATCAATAGACGGAGAACCTTTTAGTGAAAAATCATCGATACTAAATTTAGCTCCTTGCTGAAATGGAGTTGAAAATGCAGAATAGTTAAAACGAAACTGAACGGAGCTAGCATTATTCACTTGAATAACCGTTTGACTTGCATGAGTCCATAAACTTGAAATTCCCGTCCATGCAGAATGTCCCAATGAATTTTGATATGGGCCCCAATTACTTCCTGCCCACGGCAAACCTTGTACAACCAACCATGTTTGACCTCCATCTTTTGTAAATTCAACAAATACATATTCTTGACCAAATCCTAGTTCATTTTTAAAAAAGAAAGAAATATCAACACTATTAAATCCACTACAATCAAAAATTGGAGAAAATAAGTAGCAATCATTAATTAGATTGTTGGAATAATAACTTTCTGCGCTCCATGCATTGACACCTGAAAAAGTACTAGAATCATTTAAATTATTGGGAGTTCCCCAATCCCAAAAAGCAATATTATTTATTGATACATTATTTCGCCATCCGGTAGTATCCGTTTCAAAATCGTTAAAATAGGGTAAAGAAACTACCTGCGCTTTAGTGCAAAAACAACTCAGCAAAAAAGTCGTTAACAAACTTAATTTAACTAATTTTTTCATACAAATGATAATTTATATTCAAATGTAGTAATAAATTCCTATTCAAAATCAAGATTATGCTTTTGAGTTAATAATTACATCTTCAAATCAATTTTTCCAACATCACCCCAATTTACTTGCATATTATCTATTTTCGCGTTCAATGAAACCAATGAAACTCTTTCCGTATCTTATTACTGGTTTTACCATCGTCGCCTTTTTAAACTATTATTCTTTTTCCAGCTGTGGAGAGAAACATATGGTGAAAAAGGAACAACTCGATTCCATTCGTTTTATTTTAGTTCCCGGTGCAGGGAAATATTATCCAAATGGCAGTCGACAGAATTATGCCTTTTTAGGCAGAGTTGATTCCAGTGCTTCGTTATGGCATCAATATCCACACATGAAATTGATTCTCAGCGGCTATGAAGATGATCGCTGGTACCATGAAGCACACGATCTATTGGATGCATTAGTAGATAAAGGAGTTCCAGATAGTGTTTGTATTTTAGACCCCAATAGCGCAGATACTTATGAAACATTAATGTTTTATAAGAAACATTATGGAGAACAACCTGTTGTTATCATCTCTCAAGATATCCATCTCAACAGAGCGCTTTGGATGGCCGATCAATTAGGATTGAACGCATACGGCTATGAAGCCGGCGGATATCCAGATGGGATTCCACGCTGGTTTGTGATCAAAGAAATTGGATCACGATTAAAGGCGCGATTGGAAATATGGGGATGGATTAATCACCAAAGAATTGTAGATCCTTTATCATGAAAAATAGAATTACTGAACTTTTTGAAATTGAATATCCCATTATCCAAGCTGGAATGATATGGTGTAGTGGATGGCGGTTAGCCACTGCCGTTAGTAATGCGGGCGGACTGGGATTACTTGGTGCAGGATCGATGTATCCGGATGTATTGAAAGAACATATTCAAAAATGTAAAGCAAATACTACGAAACCTTTTGGAGTGAATGTGCCCTTGCTTTATCCAAATATTGAAGAGCACATGGACATTATTATCTCCGAAAAAGTACCCATTGTCTTTACTTCAGCAGGGAATCCAGCTACCTGGACATCCACCTTAAAAAAAGAAGGAATAAAAGTCGTTCATGTCATCGCCAATAAAAAATTTGCGGAGAAATCGGTTCAAGCGGGCGTGGATGCCATCGTAGCAGAAGGATTTGAAGCTGGCGGGCATAATGGAAGAGAAGAAACAACTACTTTATGTTTAATTCCGATGATACGCGATCATGTATCCATACCACTCATTGCTGCTGGAGGAATTGGAAGTGGAAGAGCCATGCTAGCTTGTTTTGCTTTAGGTGCAGAAGGCGTTCAAATCGGTTCTCGTTTTGTTACTTCTCATGAATCGTCGGCGCATGATCATTTTAAACAAAAAGTAATGGATGCAAAAGAAGGCGACACGCAACTTTCGTTAAAACAACTTACACCGGTACGACTAGTAAAAAACGAATTCTACCAACAAATTGCATCGGCAGAATCGAGAGGTGCATCTGTGGAAGAATTAAAAAATATATTAGGAAGAGCAAGAGCTAAAAAAGGAATGTTTGAAGGTGATATGCAAGAAGGTGAATTAGAAATTGGACAAGTTTCATCCTCTATTACCAACATCCTTCCTGCGGCAGAAATTGTAGCCGAAATTTGGAACGAATTTAATCAAGAAAAAAACAGACTGTGTCAACTATAATCGATTAGAAGGAACATGATAGCATACGAAAAATTTACACTTGACAATGGATTAACGGTCATTGTTCACGAAGATCATTCAACACCTTTGGTGGCATTGAATATATTATACAAAGTAGGAGCGCGCGATGAACAAATTGATAAAACTGGATTTGCACATCTCTTTGAACATTTAATGTTTGGAGGATCGATCAACATACCATCCTACGACGAACCGTTGCAAATTGCAGGAGGAGAAAACAATGCATTTACCAATAACGACATCACCAATTATTATTTAACCATTCCATCTCAAAATATTGAAACGGGATTCTGGTTAGAGAGTGATCGCATGTTAAGTTTAGCTTTTTCAGAAAAAAGTTTAGAAGTTCAACGATCTGTTGTTATTGAAGAATTTAAACAACGATATTTGAATCAACCTTATGGTGATGTATGGTTGTTGATGCGACCATTAGCCTATAAAGTTCACCCTTATCGCTGGGCAACCATCGGAAAAGAATTAGCACATATTGAAGACGCTACCTTAGAAGATGTAAAAGACTTTTTCAAAAAATGGTATGCACCTAACAATGCGATATTAAGTGTGTCGGGCGATTGCACATTGGAACAAATAAAATCCTTGTGCAAAAAATGGTTTGAACCTATTCCTATGGCGGACGTGCCTGCGCGAAATCTAACTACTGAACCAATACAAACGGAAACAAGAATTCTAGAAGTAGAAAAAGAAGTTCCTAACTCACATCTTTATATGGCATGGCATTGTTGTTCGCGCACTGATAAAGATTTTTTTGCGACCGATATGCTCTCCGATCTTTTATCTAGAGGAAAATCATCACGACTACATCAACAACTCGTAAAAGAGAAAAATATTTTTACGGAGATCAATGCTTACATGTCGGGCGATTTAGATAAAAGTTTATTTTTTATAGAGGGGAAATTAATAGATTCCATCACCATGGAAGATGCAGAAAAATCCATCTGGGAAGAACTTGAAAAAATAAAAGTTGAAATTGACGAACGAGAAATCACTAAAATAAAACATAAAGTAGAAGCGTATTTGGAATTTTCAGAAATGGGAATTGCAAACAAAGCGCTCAACTTAGCTTATTATGAATTGCTTGGTGATGCTTCTGATTGTAATAAGCAAGCGGAGTACTATAATCAAGTTACTTCAGAGCAAATCATGCAGGTTGCAAAAAATATTCTCATAAAAGAAAATTGTTCCATCTTAAGATACCACGCAAAAAAATAAAATGCTTAATAGAATCCATCCCCCAGAAATTTCAATTCCCAATATCATACATCTTCAATCTCCTCAACCCTATCAATTAAAAAACGGCACTCCCGTTTATAATATTTGTGAAGGCACACAGGAAGTTGTAAAAATAGAATTAATATTTGCAGCCGGAAATGCTGCAGCGAGTTCATCATTACTAGCCACTGCAACGAATGATTTAATGGATGAAGGAAGTACACTTCATTCCTCCTCTGAAATTGCAGAAGCGCTCGACTATTACGGAGCGTATTTGCATTCCGAAAATGGTGTAGACTGGTCGAGTATCAGCTTATTTTCGCTCAACAAATTTGTAAGTGATACTCTACCCTACTTTCAAGAAATCATTACCCAACCTCTTTACCCATCAAAAGAAATTCAAACGTATAAGCAACAAGGCAAGCAACGACTTTCTGTTAACCTCACTAAAGTTGATTATTTAGCGAGAATTAATTTTAGTGAAACTTTGTTTGGAAAAAATCATCCCTATGGTAGAGTCACAAAACCTGAAGATTACGATTTACTCGATACCGATGTACTTAAAGATTACCACGAGAAAAAATACAAAAATGGGTTGAAAGCAGTTATCGTTTCTGGATTAGCGAATGAAAAACTAATTCAAGAAATAATAAATACCATTGATAAAATGGGTTTAAAGAATGGTGATCTTCCATCGATAGCGCCGGAAGCCTATGTTCCTACAAAAAAGTTTATTGAAAAAGAGGATGCGATTCAATCTGCCATTCGCATCGGTAGGAGATTATTTACACGACACCATCCCGACTTCATTGCTTTTAGTGTGTTAAATACCATTTTAGGTGGGTATTTTGGATCGAGGTTAATGGCGAATATTCGTGAAGACAAAGGATATACCTACGGAATTGGATCAGGACTGGTGAGTAATAATTTTGATGGCTACTTTTTTATCACCACGGAAGTTGGAGCAGACGTTCGGGAAGCTGCAGTCAAAGAAATTTACCATGAAATTAACCGATTAAGAACAGAAGATATTAACAATGAGGAACTAACACTTGTGAAAAATTACCTCACGGGTGCTTTCCAACGGAGTATTGATGGGCCCTTTGCTTTGGCTGAAAAACAAAAAATGCTACTTCTTAATAATTTAGAAATCAATTATTTAAATGAGTATTTAGGTAAAATCAAGGCCATCACACCTCAAAAACTCAGGGAGGTTGCTAACCAGTATTTAAACGACGTTGACCTCTGTGAAATAATAGTTGGCAAATAAGGTTTTGTGTGTTTGGATATTTTTCTTAAATTTGATGCTCACGCGTTATCCAAAAATCCAAAATGAAAAAAATTCTTATCCTTCTTGTGCTCCTTCTTTTTGGATGGAGTCATAAGACACAAGCTTCCCATCTTATGGGAGGAGAAATTACATGGGACTGTATAAAGTCGGGTCCTGATATTGGTAAATTTGTTTTTACCGTAAAAGTTTATCGGGATTGTAACGGAATTCCTGGAGATCCGAATATCCCTTTAACAACTAATGCTCCTGGTGTAGGCGGAGTGATAAATTGCAATCTTGTTTCGCAAACGGATATATCGCCTAAAGGAACTGGGTGTCCTACTTGTGCTGTTCCATTAGGTTATGCTAATGCTGTTGAAGAATTTGTATACCGTTCAGCACCACTTTTTCTTACGGGTGTACCTCCAGCCACAGGTTGGAATTTTTGGTGGACTTCTTGTTGTAGGAATGCAGCTGTAATAAATTTAGGCGCTGGAGGAAATGGCAGTTTCACTATTCGGGCTTATATGTATCCTTATAATGCGACGAATACTAATCCTTGCTTTGACTCATCCCCGCAATTTGCTGAAAAACCACAATTAGGTACTTGTACAAGAAATCAAACCTCTTATAATCACAATGCAATTGATTCTGAAATTGATTCGTTGGTTTATGCTTGGGGAAATCCGCTTCAAGCAACATTAACAAGTATTTATCCTTTTGCAGCCAATTACAGTGTTAACAGCCCTCTACCCGGTCCTGCTGTTAATCCGTTAAATGTAGCTGCGGTAATGAATCCGATTACCGGTGTAGTAACTTTTACTAGTTATACAGCCGGAGCCTTCGTTACTGTTACTAAAGTATCTTCCTATAAATGTGGAATATTAGTGGCTGAAATCTATCGTGAGATTCAAATTGCATTGCTTTCTAATTGTATCATTGCACCTGCAAACCCACCGTCGGTTCCCGTTACTCTTTACAATACACCACCGGATGTTCAAGATTTATTTGGAAATCCCTTAAGTGTTATCATTGATACAGTTTATGCTGGAGATACTGTTGAATTTGATATTATCGCATTCGATTTTGAAGCTTTGCCTGCTGCTTTAGGCGGTGGCGGCCAGAGTTTGAGTTTAAGTGCTACGGGTTCACAATTCGGAACAAATTTTACAAATTCTTCTGCGGGTTGTTTATTTCCTCCTTGCGCTATATTAACGCCCCCTCGGGTAGATACGGTACCTCCTATTGCCACCTTGTTTTTCCCACTTACAATGCAAACAACGTTTTTCTGGATAACTGATTGTAATCACCTCCCTAAAAATTTAGGGTGCGTAAATTTATCCAGCACCTATAATTTTGTACTTAAGACCTTCGATAATTTTTGTCCATCCCCAGCGGTTAACTTTAATACATTAACCATTGTAGTACTTGCTCCACCAGCTGTTAAGGGTGCTCGGATGAAATGTGCAGATGTACTTCCGAATGGAAATGTGAATTTAACATTCCTCCCACCTATCGACACAGGCGAGGCGGATACCAATCAATTCTTTAAAGCATTTTATGTTTTCCGCTCTACCACTGGAACCGCAGGTCCATATACTTTGCTTGATAGCTTAAAAGGATTTAAAATTACTAATTACGACACGGTTATTACCTATAGTGATGTAACAGCAAATGCGAATTTGGGTGCTGTTTCTTATTATTTGACCACGCGTTCAGGTTGTGATTTGGAGCAAAGATTAGTAAGTGATACCATCAGTACTATGTTTTTACAAGTAACTCAAGTCGGTTTTGATGCTTCTTTAACATGGACGCCTTTTCAAACTCCATTAGGTTCAAGCACTACTCAAAAATATTATATTTATAAAGAACAACCCCCAGCAGGAAGTGCCAACTGGATTCTCATTGACTCAACAGTAAACCTAACTTATCTAGATCCCGTAACAGTTTGTGATGATTCTATCAATTATAGAATTCATGTTGTAGATACCTCTTCGGCAAATTGTACTTCTCGTTCAAATATTGATGGCACACGATTACAAAGTCCTACGCCAACTATTACAGCCCCTAGTTTACGTTCAACAGAAGTTTTGGCAAATGGAGACGTCGCACTATGTTGGGTGGGATCGGTGGATACATCCGGCTATTTTTCACAATACACTGTTTATCATTCAACAAACAAAGCTGGTCCATTCATTAATGTAGGTAGCGTTTCTATTTATGCAACCAATGCGTTTACACATGTAGGAGCAAATGCAAACAATCAAATCAATTATTATTATTTAACACTTACTGCAGGTTGTGATGCTACAAGCTTAGATGAAACGGATGTACTTACGAGTGATACATTGGCTTCCATGCTTTTGTTATTAGATAATAGTACCATTGGCTTTGCCGATTTAAATTGGAATGCAATTCGTAAACCTTTGCCGACCACTAGTACTGGTTCTTATATTATCAATAGAAGAATCGCTCCTGGCGCATGGGCTGTAATTGGAAACACGGTTGATACTTTTTATAGAGATGTTGTTATTCTTTGTGACACTGCAATTGAGTACCGTGTAGATATTGGTGATGCCTCTGCTTGTTTATCAAAATCATCAACCGAAGTAGATCAATTTACTTCGCTTGGAGATATTATTGTTAATCCTGATTTAAGATGTTTAGCGGTTCAGCCTAATGGAGATGTGCAGATTTCATGGATTGCACCCTCAGATCCTAACAATTTCTTTGCTGGAGTTCAAATATATCATTCTGCCGCTGCCGCCGGGCCCTTTGCTCTGGTTGGAACCGTTACCAATTATGCAACAACATCTTGGTTACATGTAGGAGCAAATGCTAATACTGCCATTCAATATTATCGATTGGTATCGCTATCAGGTTGTGACGGTTTACAAACTAATGGCGGAACAAGTAGCACTTTAGCTACCATGTTACTCACAGTAAACAATGCTACGTTGGGTTCTGCTATTCTTAACTGGAATGCGATGATTTCTCCATCTTTAGTAAGTGCACCAGGTCCATATCGAGTAATGAGAAGAAGTACAGGTATAGGAGGGTATGTTCAAATTGCAACTACTGCCGCCCTTACTTATACGGATGCAATCACTACATGTAATGTTCCGTTCGAATACAGAATTGAATTGGATGATACTGCTCCTTGCACTTCCATTAGTTCTGCAGACAATGATATCTTCACCTATATTGGTAATATTATTCCCAACCCCGAATTAAGATGTGTAAGCGTTTTACCTAATGGAAATATTCAACTTACATGGGCAAATCCTACTCCCGCAACTTTTACCGATTTTAATGAATATGAAGTTTGGAGAAATGGTGGAGCTGGATTTACACTTATTGATTCAGTCGGAAATAGTGCCTTAAATACTTATACCGATATTACAGCGAATGGAAATGCACAGCTCTACTCTTATTATTTAGTTACTCAAAGTGGCTGTACAGGACAAGCGACTATTGGAACAAACGGTAATACAATGAGTTCAATTTTCCTAACAACTGCCGGAATAATAGGTCAAGCAAATTTAAGTTGGACAGCATTATCTACACCTTTATTACCATCTGCTGTGGGCGGTCAATACAATGTATTTTCAACTTACAATGCTTTAGGAACTTTACAAGGAATTGGAAACACGCCTACATTATTATTTAATCATGCTATCAATGATTGTGATACTACCATCAGTCATCAAATCTCAGTTGATGATAATATTGGATGTATATCAAGATCAAATATTGCTACTAATACTTACACCTATTTAGGAAACATCGTTAATAATCCTGATTTACGATGTGTTAACGTTCTTGCGAATGGTCAAATTCAGTTGAGTTGGGTAACACCTACAGGTTCTAATGATGAATTCAACGAATTCGAAATCTTTAGAAACAGTGGAGCTGGTTTTGTACTTTATGATTCAGTTAGCAACTTTGCTCAAACATCTTACACCGATGCATTGGCCAATGGTAATGCTCAATCGTACAGCTACTATATTCGTTCACAAAGCGGATGTACTGGTCAAGTTGACAATGGTACAACTAGTGCGTCATTGAGTTCTATCTTCCTTACTGCTACTCCTGTGATGGGAAGTGCGAACTTAAGTTGGTCAGCATTATCAACTCCTTTGCTTGGTTCAGTTACTACTGGCCAATATGATGTTTGGTCAAGTTACAATGCGGCTGGTACAATAAGTGTATTTGGAGATACTGCTTTATTGGTATACTTCCAAACCATCAACGACTGCGATACTGTACTTAACCATAAAATAAGTGCTACCGACAATAGTGGTTGTGTGAGTAATTCAAATATCACTACCAATAATTACACATACACGGGAAACATTGTTAACAATCCTGATTTACGTTGTGTGAATGTATTAGCCAATGGTCAAATTCAATTGACATGGATTACTCCTACGGGTTCCAATGATGAATTCAACGAATTCGAAATCTTTAGAAACAGTGGAGCTGGATTTGTTCTTTATGATTCAGTTAGCAACTTTGCTCAAACATCTTATACCGATGCTTTGGCTAATGGAAATGCTCAATCATACAGCTACTATATTCGTTCACAAAGTGGATGTACAGGTCAAGTTGACAATGGTACTACGAGTGCTACTTTGAGTTCCATCTTCCTTACTGCTACTCCTGTGATGGGAAGTGCGAACTTAAGTTGGTCAGCTTTGTCAACTCCTTTGCTTGGTTCAGTTACTACAGGCCAATATGATGTTTGGTCAAGTTACAATGCGGCTAGTACATTAAGTGTATTTGGAGATACTGCTTTATTAGTATACTTCCAAGCTATCAATGATTGCGATACTTTACTTAATCATAAAGTAAGTGCAACTGACAATAGTGGTTGTGTGAGTAATTCAAATATCACTACCAATAATTACACATACATAGGAAACATCGTTAACAATCCTGATTTACGTTGTGTGAATGTATTGGCGAATGGTCAAATTCAATTGACTTGGATTACTCCTGCAGGCTCTAATGATGAATTCAACGAATTCGAAATCTTTAGAAACAGTGGAGCTGGTTTTGTACTTTATGATTCAGTAAGCAACTTTGCTCAAACTTCTTATACCGATGCTTTGGCCAATGGAAATGCTCAATCATACAGCTACTATATACGTTCACAAAGTGGATGTACAGGTCAAGTAGACAATGGAACAACAAGTGTTACTTTAAGTTCCATCTATTTAACAACAGTGCCTACATTAGGAAATGCTGCCATGAATTGGACTGGACTTCCGCTTTTGGCTAGTTCTGGACAATATGAAGTATGGTCTAGTTATAATGCAGCTGGCACTCTTACCACTTCTCTTGGAACAACAAGCGCTTTAACATTCAATGAAGCAATCAACAATTGCGATACTACTTTAAGACATCGTATTTCTGTTGCAGATAACAGCGGATGTATTAGCAATTCTAATGTTGATACGAATGTATTTACCTACATTGGAAACATCGTAGACAATCCGGATTTACGTTGCGTAAACGTTTTACCGAGTGGACAAATTGAATTAACATGGATTACGCCTGCTGGTTCTAGTGTGAATTTCAATGAATACGAAATTTACAGAGACAATGGTGCTGGTTTCGTGTTGTATGATTCGGTTGGAACTTTTGCTCAAACCGTTTGGACTGATGTTTTAGCCAATGGTAATACACAATCTTTCGGCTATTATGTAAGAACACAAAGTGGATGTACGGGTCAAGTTGATAATGGAAATACGTCAGCATCGCTACGTTCCATCTATTTAACAAGCACTCCTACCTTAGGACAAGCTAACTTGAATTGGTCGGCGTTGAGTACTCCTTTGCCGGGATCTGTTACCAGTGGTCAATATGATGTATGGTCTTCTTACAATGCAGGCGGAGTTTTAACGATCTTCGGAGATACTAATCAATTGGTATACTTTCAAAATATCAATGATTGTGACACTACATTAAATCATCAAATTTCTGCTACTGACAATAGTGGTTGCATTAGTCGTTCTAATATCGCGAATAACGTATTCACTTACATTGGAAACGTAATTAATCATCCTGAATTAAGATGTGCAAGTGTAAATGCCAATGGTCAAGTTCAATTGACTTGGGTTAACCCTACTCCATCTACTTGGACCGACTTCAACCAATATAATATTTGGAGAAATACAGGTGCAGGCTTTGTGTTGATTGACTCGGTTGAAAATAATGCCATCAGTGCTTATTTAGATGCATCAGCTAATGGAAATGCAGGTTCGGTGAGTTATTATTTACAAACTAAATCGGGATGTACAGGTCAAACAGATCCTTCCGCAATTGGTGGAGCGGCTAATGGAAATACGTTGCAAACAATTTACATCGTAGTGACTGGTGGAAATACAACAACCGCTACGTTGAATTGGAATGCAGTAAGCAATCCACTCCTTCCTACCTCAGTGGGAACCTATGTAGTTGAAAAAGAAAATCCAGGTGGTTCAGGCAATTGGGCTATTGTAGCTAATGTGGCTGCAACAACATGGCAAGATAATTTAGTGCTCTGTATTGATTCTATTAATTACAGAGTAAGCATTGGCGATGCACAAGGATGTAACTCATTATCCAATGTAGATGGTGAAATATTTGTTGATCATACCATCCCTGCCGCTCCTGAACCTCGCTGTGCAAATGTGCTGCCTAATGGAAATGTAATTCTTAACTGGATTGCTCCTGTTGATACTGGACAACGATTTGCGAATTACACGATCTATAAATCATCAGCTATTGGTGGTCCTTATACAACTGTTACTACGATTACTAATTACAATACACTTACTTATTCTGATCTTACTGCGAATGCACAGGCAGGATCTATTTACTATTACATGACTACTAAAACTGCATGTGGTGGAGAAGTATCACCTGGTTCTGATACGTTGCGTACTATTAAAGTAGATGTATTTAATAATAATGGAGTTGCTGTTGTGGTCTGGAACCCGATTCACAATCCTGAATTAACCACTGCGACACTTAACTACGATGTATATAAAGAATACCCAATGGGTATTTGGAATGTTATCGGATCTACCACTGCTCCAACATACTCTTGGAATGACACTATTAATGTTTGTGAAGCCGTAATTAATTACCGAGTTCAAACCGGAGACTTATCGGGTTGTATCAGTAATTCTTCTACCGATGGCGATTTATTTAGAGATATTACTAGACCCACAGTTTCTTTATTAGATACTGCGAGCTTGGATCCATTCAACCCATCACAAGTAAGTGTAAGTTGGTTACCAAGTCCATCTGGAGACGTAGTTGGATACATCATTTATCATTTTAATGGAGCGTCGTGGGATTCGATTGGAAGTGTAATTGGAATTAATGCCAGTTATTTCTTAGACAATAATCCGGCTGCAGAATTCGCTTCTCAACGCTACAGTATTGCAGCGTATGATAGTTGTAGAAACATCAGTAACATTGGTACATTACACAATACCTTGTTCGTTACTGCTAAACTCGATGTTTGTCGTTCCGCCATTGACTTACGTTGGAATCCATACATTAACATGGTGAATGGTGTAGGACAATATAATATTTATGTAAGTGAAAATGGCGGTCCATATAGTTTCTTGGCCTCTGTTTCGGGTACAAACATTACTTATAGTCATGTGACCTTGAATAAAGACTCCGAGTATTGTTATTATATACAAGCGCAAGGAAATACCGCTGCTCGTACTGCATCCTCTAACCAAGCTTGTGAAATTGCGAATTTGCTCACTTTGCCTACTTTCTCTTATTTGAAAAAAGCAACGGTAATTGATTTGAGAAGAGTAGTTATTGAATGCTATGTTGATACTGCTGGAAATCCAGATGTATCTAAATATAAATTACAAAGAGCATTTGATAAAAACGGCCCATTTACAACCGTAGGCGCTATTGCTTATACAGGAACTCCGATTGTCATATTTAATGACTTCTCAGCAAGAACCGATCAGTATAGTTATTATTATCGTGTAATTACAGTAGATTCTTGTTCAAATGATGTTCTAATTAGTAATTTAGGTAGGACCATATTATTAACCGGAACGCCTGATTTCAATTTAGTGAATGAGTTGAAATGGAATTTCTACGAAGAGTGGTTGGGCAATGTAAGTAAATACTCCTTGTTCAGAAGTGTTGATGGATTATGGAGTCCGACGCCTATTGCCACCATGAATAATGGAATTTTGGACTACAATGATGACGTAGCTGCCTTATATTTGTATCCGAATTACTCCGGTAAATTCTGTTATCGTATTGAGGCTTATGAGGGCGGTGGTAATACCTATGGATTTACAGATACTAGTGTTTCAAACATCTTCTGTCTAATCCAAGAACCACATCTATTCATTCCAAGTGCATTTACCCCTAGTGGAAAAAATCCGGTATTTAAGCCAGAATTCATCTACATTGAAGCAAAGAACTATTTCTTTGTAGTATTCAATCGATGGGGACAAAGAATATATGAAACACGTATCCCTGGCGAAGGTTGGGATGGTACGTATGATGGCATAATCGCTCCTGAGGGTACCTATGTGTATTCCGTTCGAATTTTTGGAACCAATGGTCAGGAGATTGAGAAGAGCGGATCCGTAACTTTGTTACGGTAAATTCCGGTCAACGCGTGGTGAGGCCGCTCAGGGATGGGCGGCCTCCATTTTTTTATACTTTTCTGAAAACATAGATTTTTTGATGAACTCATCATCCCACAAGCAATTTATCGGTAAAAAAAGTTACTTTTGCATGCCAATATCCAAGATCATCCTATGAAAACAGATCAAAAGTTTATTGGCGAAGGACTCACCTACGACGATGTTTTATTAATCCCCTCCTACTCGGAGATAATGCCTAGGGAAACAGACACATCCAGTTTTTTCACCAAGAAAATTCCCATCAAAGTTCCTATTATTTCAGCGGCTATGGATACTGTAACCGAAGCGGCAATGGCTATTGCTATGGCCCAAGAAGGAGCTATTGGAGTTTTACACAAGAATATGAGTATCGATCGACAAGCAGCTGAAGTTCGAAAAGTGAAACGTAGCGAAAGTGGAATGATCCAAGATCCATTAACGATGTTGGAAGATGGAACCATTGGAGAAGCCTTGAGGGTGATGCGTGATAACAAAATTGGTGGCATACCCATCATCGATAAAAACGCTAAACTAAAAGGGATACTCACCAATCGCGATCTTCGTTTTGAGAAAGACATGAAGAAAAAAGTGAACCAAGCCATGACAAAAGATAATTTGATCGTGAGCATTGGAGCCACTAGTTTGCAAAAGGCAGAATTGATTCTTCAACGACACAAAATTGAAAAATTACCGGTAGTAGATAAGAGTGGAAAACTGATCGGACTAATCACCTACAAAGATATTTTAAAGTTTAAATCACGTCCAAATTCTAACAAAGATGAGTTAGGACGTTTGCGGGTGGCTGCAGCCGTTGGTGTTACTGCCGATACCCTTGAACGCGTGGAAGCCCTTGTAAAAGCAGGTGCAGATGCTATTGTAATCGATACCGCTCATGGTCATTCCAAAGGAGTGATTGATACCTTGAAAAAAGTAAAAAAGGCCTTTCCAAAATTACAGGTGGTAGTAGGAAATATTGCCACTCCAGAAGCTGCAAAAGCGCTCGTTAAAGCAGGTGCCGATGCTGTAAAAGTGGGAATTGGTCCAGGTTCCATTTGCACCACTCGTGTTATTGCAGGTGTGGGAGTTCCACAATTTTGGGCAGTTTATGAAGTGGCGAAAGCATTAAAAGGAACCGGAATTCCGATTATTGCTGATGGTGGAATTCGATTTACGGGAGATATTGCTAAAGCCATTGCTGCAGGTGCCAGTACTGTGATGATTGGATCTCTTTTCGCTGGGACTGAAGAATCGCCAGGTGAATTGATGATTTACGAAGGACGAAAATACAAAGTTTATAGAGGGATGGGTTCCATCGAAGCCATGAAAGAAGGATCGAAAGACAGATACTTTCAGGATGCAGAAGATGATATCAAAAAGTTAGTTCCTGAAGGCATTGTTGGACGGGTTCCCTACAAAGGTGGCGTTGCTGATGAGGTGTACCAAATGGTAGGCGGATTAAAAGCATCGATGGGTTATTGTGGAGCTAAAAATGTAACGAAACTACAGGATGCAAAATTCATTCGTATAACGTCGTCGGGTATCCGTGAAAGTCATCCACATGATGTTACCGTGGTTCGCGATGCGCCGAATTATTCGAGATAAATTAAAATAAAAGTGTATTTAAAAAAGGATGGATTTTTCAATCCTTTTTTACTTTAATCTTTAAAAATCTATAGAAGGAAGCAACGACTATTTACACTTTTTAATTCAGTAAATCGCTCTCGTTTTCATCGTTTCATTTTTGTCCAAAAGTTGATGTACAGGCTTCCTCTCACAATTAGTTACAAACATTGTGAAGAAGCAGACTGGTTTTTCACCATTTTTTCATTGGAAAGTTGGGCAAAGAGTCTCGAAAAGAGGAGAGAATTGTTACATTTGCCTCCCTATAAATTAAGTGAATTATGACCAAAGCAATTCTTTACACCCTTCTTCTCTCTGTGGCTGTCGTTTCACAGACACCTGCCCAAACTAAGAAAGCAAGTGCTCCTAAAGCAGTTTCTACACCTGTAAAAGCTTCTAAACCAGTTACCCCAACATTGGCCATCACAGATCCTATTCTTATGGTGGTGGCTGGAGAAAATGTTCCAAAATCGGAATTTGATCGCGTTTTCCGTAAAAACAACAAGGATTCGGTATTTACGGAAGCTTCCGTAAGAGAATATCTCGACTTATACATCAACTACAAATTGAAGGTGAAAGAGGCTGAATCTATGAAAATGGATACCAGCGAAACTTTCAAAAATGAACTATCAGGCTATAACAAGCAATTAGCACAACCTTATCTCACGGATAAGGATGTGAGTGAAAACCTAATTCAAGAAGCTTATGAGCGTTTAGGGAAAGACGTAAAAGCAAGTCATGTTTTATTAAAAGTGAATCCAGATGCTCTTCCAAAGGATACCGTTCTTGCTTATAATCGCATCCTAAAAATTCGCGATATGATTATGAAAGGTGCTGATTTTGGCAAGGTAGCTCGTGATTCAAGTGAAGATCCATCTGCAAAAGAGAACAATGGAGAATTAGGATATTTTACTGGGATGCAGATGGTATATCCTTTTGAGACGGTAGCTTTCAATACCAAGCCAGGTACGGTTTCTATGCCAGTTCGTACACGTTTCGGTTATCACATTATTAAAGTTTTAGATATTCGTCCAGCACAAGGAGAAATTCAAACGGCTCACATCATGATTCGTATTCCAAAAGATGCAAATGATAGTTTAGTAAAAGCATCGGAACTTAGAATGAACGAAGTAGTAGAAGCCTTAAAAAAAGGTATGCCTTGGGATTCTGCTGTAACGATGTATAGCGAAGACAAAGGATCCGTAAAAAAAGGCGGTGAACTTCCTTGGTTTGGTACTGGAAAGATGGTTCCTGAATTTGAGAAAGTAGCTTTTGCTCTAAAAAATAAAGGAGACCGAAGTGGTGTTATCAAAACCATGTATGGTTTTCATATCATTCAATTACTCGATAAGCGTGGCATTCCACCTTTTGCTGAAAAGAAAGCAGAGTTAAAGCAATTAATCGCTCGTGACAGCAGAAATGAAGCAAGTCGCTTAAGCATGGTAAGCAAAATTAAAAAGGCTTATAAGTACAAAGAAATTCCAAAGGTGAAAGATGAATTCATCGCGAGCCTCGACAGTAGTGTTGCTGAAGGAGATTGGGATTTATCGACTGCGGACAAATTCACAAAAACAATTTTCGTATTGACGGATTCAGATGGTGTCGTGACGAATTACAGTCAGCAAGATTTTGCGAAATATGTGAGCACACATCAAACCAAAAGAACGGGTAACAACCCGCAAGCCATTGGTTACTCGATGTACGATCAGTGGGTAGGCGATGCTGTACTTAGCTACCTAGAAGAAAGACTAGAAAAAATCTATCCTGACTTCCGTAACTTAATGCGTGAATACAGAGATGGCATTTTGCTTTTTGACTTAACCGATAAAATGGTTTGGAGTAAGGCCGTAAAAGATACAGCAGGTCTTGAAGTATACCATGAAGCGAATAAGAACAACTACAAATGGGCAGAAAGATGCGATGTGACTATTTACACTTGTGCAGATGCAAAAGTAGCTGCGGATCTTCGCAAAGGACTTACCAAGAAGAAAAAAACGGCGGCGGAAATCGTTGCAGAACTTAATAAAACCAATGCGAGTGCAGTGACCACACGTGATGGGAAATTTGGCCACGGAGAGAATGAAATCGTAGAAGCTGCAGGCTGGAAAACGGGCTTAAGTGCTGATGTTGCTAAAAACAACATGGTACATATCGTAGATGTAAAATCCATCTTACCTCCTACCCCAAAAACTTTAGAAGAAGCAAAAGGCGTAGTTACTGCCGACTATCAAACCTACTTGGAAAAAACATGGTTACAAAGTTTACACGACAAATACAGTGTAAAAGTGAATAACGAAGTGTTAGAATCCATGTGGAAATAGTATAAAAATAATCGTTGTTGACTAAAGCAAGATTCATTCAAAAAGAGCATGGCACGCTGTTCATTATTTGCAGTTGCTTGCTCTTTTTGACATTTAGTGCTTGTCAGAAAAAAAACAATGCTACTGACGCCAACGAAAGGGTGATTGCTCGTGTATATGACAAATACCTTTATGCAACCGACATTCGAAATTTAGTTCCCAAAGGTGTCAGCAAGAACGACAGTCTGACAATTATTCGTTCGTTCGTGCAAAATTGGATTCAACAACAATCGGTGCTAAAAAGAGCCGAAGACAACTTAGATGATGAGCGGAAAAACGTAGATAAGAAGCTCGAAGAATATAGAAATTCATTAATTACCTATATTTATGAGAGTGAGCTAATCAAACAAAAAATTGACACTTCCATCAGCAATGAAGACATCGAAAAATATTACAATCAGAATCATAATAACTTCCAATTAAAAAACAATATTCTTCAAGTACTCTATTTCAAACTCCCAAAAACAGCACCTAAGCTTCCAAAAGTAAAAGGGTGGTTTAGAAGTACCAACGCGAAAGACCGAAAGCAATTAGAAGAATATTGTTATCAATTCGCAACCGATTATTATTTTAATGACGAAGAATGGATTCTTTTTGATGATTTACTCAAGAAAATACCCATTAAAACCTACGATCAAGAGCAATACCTCAAAAACAATAGGTTCATTGAAATACCCGATTCAACACATATTTTCTTTGTAAATATCAAAGGATTTAAAATAAAAGAAAGCTTATCACCGTTGAACTTCGAGCGAGAAAACATCTGGAATCTCATCATCAACAACCGCAAGCTGGAATTAATTCGTGAAATGGAAAAAGACGCCTATCAAGATGCACTACAAAAGAAAGAAATTGAAAATTGGATTAAGTAGTTTTTGCTTACTGCTCTGCAGCATTACGCTTGTTGCTCAACCACAAAATGAAATTGTAGTGGATAAGGTAGCCGCAGTGGTGGGAAATCATATTATACTGCTCTCAGACGTTGAAACACAATATCAACAATACCTAACGCAAACCACACTTGGAGAAGCGGAATTAAAATGTCGTATCATCGACCAGCTGTTGCTTAACAAACTTCTTTTACATCAATCGGCGATTGATAGTATTGTAGTTACCGATGATCAAGTAGAGCAAAAGATCAATCAAAACATGGCCTATTATATTTCACAGATAGGTTCTGCTGAGAAGTTAGAAAAGTATTATGGAAAGTCGATAGGGCAATTAAAAGAAGAATTTCGACCCATGATCAAGGATCAACTCTTGACGCAGCAAATGCAAAGCAAAGTAACTAGTAATGTAAATGCGAATCCGTCGGACGTAAAAGCTTTTTTTGATAATATTCCTAAAGACAGTTTGCCCCTCATCAATGCCGAAGTGGAATATGCGCAAATCTTGAAAAATGTTCCCGTGGGAGAAGAGGAAAAAGCAAAAGCGAAAGAGCAAATTACCATATTAAGAAATCGAATATTAGCAGGAGAAGATTTTGGAACGCTCGCCCTACTCTATTCACAAGACAAAGAAAGTGCTAAACAAAACGGAGAGTTAGGATTTGTGAATCGCGGAGACTTAGTTCCTGATTTTGAAGCAGCAGCTTTCCGTTTAAAAAACATGGTGGATGTATCACCTGTAGTTGAAACACAATTTGGATTTCATATCATTCAATTAATTGAAAGAAGAGGTGAGAAAATTAATGTACGTCATATTTTAATTCCCGTAAAAGTGACCAATGACGATATTCTTCGAACACAAATAGAGATGGACTCTTTAGTGAGTAAACTTAAAAGCGGAGAAATAAAATTCTCTGACGCTGCCGAAAAATATTCGGATGATAAAGATACCAAGCTGAATGGTGGATTAGTAGTGAATCCGGCTACAGGTTCATCGCATTTTGAAGCTGACATGGTTGATCCGGTAGTTTTATTTCAGTTAGATAAAATGCAAGTGGGTGAATATTCCAATCCCATTTCTACTACAAGCAGAGATGGTGGTCAAGGCTTTCGAATTTTGTTTCTGAAATCAAGATCGGAACCACATCGATTGAACCTGAAGGATGATTACCAACGATTGCAAGAATTAGCGCTCACCGACAAGCAAAATACGGTGCTGGAGCAATGGAGAAACAAAAAGAAATTAATTACGTATATACGCATTGGTGAAGAATACAAAACTTGTCCAGGAGTAAAAGATTGGTTACCCCAATAAATATTTTTATAAGATAAATATGAATCAAAAATATAATTCAGACGTCGAAGCCGTAGATGGCTTACGTGATGCCTATCAACAATTAAGTAAAGAAATTGGAAAAGTAATCATCGGACAAGATCAGGTGGTGAAAGATTCTCTTATTTCCATTTTCAGTAATGGCCATTGTTTATTGGTTGGAGTACCGGGATTAGCAAAAACATTATTGGTAAATACCATTGCTCAAGTATTGGGATTAAGTTACAATCGTATTCAATTTACTCCGGATTTAATGCCGAGTGATATTATTGGAACTGAAATTTTAGATGAGAACAGGCATTTTCGCTTTGT
>JBJXGU010000385.1:0-3870 GCA_046160245.1 Bacteroidia bacterium | reverse complement strand
TCAATAGGTTTAGGCGTCGATAAAATCGGCGTGTGTCGTATTGGTGTCGGATTAGCTATTTTCCTTTGCTTCTGAGCTGTCTTGAAAGCTCTATAATCTCATCCTTGCTTTGGAGGAGTTGATCTTTCAATTCACTCACTTCCTTCATTAGGCGGAGTATTTCCTTGCTGTTTTCGGGCTTTACATTCTCTTCTTTGAAAACGTATTTCAAGCCTGTAAGCTTTTTGTTTCTGAACTCTTCCGGATCAACAGAAAAGATGTCGCAGATGTTCTCAATGTGGTGAGAATCCAATTCCCTTCGCTTGTACATGTTGTAGATAGCGGTGTGGCTAATTTTCATACGGTGCGCGATAATCGCTACTGATTTTACATTGCTATGGTCGACCAAGTATTTAAACTGCTCGCCATGATGAATTCCAGTCTTTGCCATGTGTAAGGTGTGGGTCAATGGTTTATGACTTTATTAATTAACATTTCAATGTTTACAACAAGTTGTAAAGAGTTTACAAGTCTTTACAAAAGTTGACAACATTTGCAAAGAAAGTTAGTAAACTTTTAAAACAAAACAATAGCAACTAATAAAATTATGGCCACGGAAAGCAAATTTGAGGAGCTCCTACAGGAGAATTTGAGTTGGAAGAATTATGAGAATCTTGATATGTTACTTGGAGTATCACAGCATCGGTTGACTAAAATATTGGCTAAACCATCCATGATGTCGATTGAGGAGCTAAAAAAGATTTCTACGCTCGCTGATGAATCTGTTAGCAGACTCATTAACGAATTTGATTGCGGTTCAGAAAATATTACGATACAGCAAGCTTCTGAATTGGGTTTAACTGTTAATTCCTAATTGGTATGAATAAATACTTCCTTTCTCACTGCGGAACTAAAGCCTGTGTGCTCTCTCCAAAATATGACTTGACAACTTTTAAAATTAAGGTTAACTCTAATTTGTATTACTCATTTGCAGTTCGGTCTCTAATCACTCATGTTGGCTTAATGTGGTTGCACATATCGATGAAGGAAGTCAATCCTTTTGATTTTGCAAATTGGATGGATAAGTATTGGGAGTTTCACGAGAATTTACTTCACGACGTAAAAAATAAAATATGAAAATTTATTTAACCGGACCTCTTCAAAACTTGGGTGCTGATGGTCGAAGCGAAATGCAACAAGCCTTGTATGCAATTCCTGGTACATATAGTAAGAGTAGTCCGCTCATGTTCGATGAACTTGATCGACCAGAACCTGAGTTTAAAACTCATATTCAGGAGCGCATTAATGAAATGCTCAATTGTGATGTGGTGGTTACCATGGATCACATCGATTTGGATGAAGTGTGCGCTTTGGAAATTAAGGTGGCGCGTCACGCAAAGATGGAAGTGGTTCCCTTTTGGAAATTTAAAGCTTCAGTTAACGCAGGAATTTAAATCACACAATATGGATTCTCAATCATCACTCCACAGTCGATTAAAAAAGTACGTGAACCATTCCTTTATGATTGCAAAAAATAGCAAGCATAGTGGTTACAAAACTTTAACGAGAGCAAAAGCACTTGATGTTTCACTCGGATTAATTCGCACCGAACATCTGAATTCGATATCGGAAAAAGGTTTGGCTCAATTAATCGTTTCGCGTCAAACATTTTTGAAAGAAATTCTTCCGGTGTTTTACAATCCGAGTTATGAATCAAGCTTGATGACATTTAATCAAATTGTAGCGGATGCAACACAAATCATTTCTAAAAACAAAGTCGCGCAATTCGTTTGATCGATTTGCCGGATGGCTAGTTGCAATTGCAATTACCGTTAACATTTATTTAATCGCATTGTGCATCTGTGCAATGAAAACAAACCATAAATCAACAAATCAACATGGCAAAACAACCCAAAATTCGTTTTATTGAACAGGAAAATGGCGATTGGTATTGGATAAGTTCCTCTCCCAATGGTAGAATTTTAGCAAAGAGCTCTGAATCGTATTCACGATTGCAAAAAGCTAAGGAAGGCTTTAATGCCGACACTAAAATTCGTTTTGAATTATTGGATGTTCCCATCCCAACTATGGTTGTGAGGTTAGGTTATGATTTTTTGGGGGCAATGCCTGATGATAGAGTAGTTTATAAAAAACATATTCCAAAGTAATCCCGTCCACGAGAGAGGCCTATTGTTTTGTTTCGATAATGCATGAGGGGTACCTGTTCCAACAGTTCAGATAATGGAACGATTAATATAGGTGTAGCTGAACCTTGCAGAAACAAAATGAGAAGCACCCGCGCCACCAGGGGAATCTGGTGGCTAACGGGGAGATGGCGGAATTGGAAACGCCACACTGACCAGGGAACGGTAGCCCAATGCGGTAGTGTAGTTCAAGCTCGGTGTGCATGCAGGTTCGAGCCCTGCTCTCTCCACAACCCCCTACCAATTGCTTTACAGCTGACAGCTCGGAAAGACGGCATTTATAAACTACTTAATATGCTACTAGGATTTAAGAGAGAATTCGCTGTCCCTATTAAAAAAGGAACAAAGGTGTTTACGATGCGGTTTCCTCGTAAACGTCCAGCCAAAATTGGCGAAACACTTCACATGTATTCTGATTTGAGGACAAAGAAAACTAGACTTATTTCGAAGAAGTTTACTCTGATAAGTGTTCAAAAAGTTCATTTAAAGCTTTATGCTTATAATCAGAAAGGTTACGGCATCCGTATCGAAGTGGATGGTGTAATTCTTACAAGTACTAAGCTTTTTGAATTTATGAATAAAGACGGATTTCATTCTGTAGATGAATTTATGAATTACTGGATGGATGGGAAGGAAGAAGTATCGTACAATTTAGATTTATACCACTGGACCGATTTACGATTTTGATTTATGACTGAGAAAAAATTAGAGAATACTTACTTTCAAGAGCGTTTAGTACAGCTGGGCATAACGGATCCATCTCAACACTTAATTACCAATTTTACATATGGTAGGTATAAGCGAGGTGAGGAAGGTTTTGTTGACCAGGAGTTTCAGTTATTTAAGGAAGATGCTGATGGAAATATTCAAATTTACTATCCAACACTAGAAGGATTAAAAACACAGTGGAAAAGTAAGGATTCTAAAAGTAGCAAGGATTATTTTATTACTCGCCTCAAGGTTCCTAAAGGTGATATGAAATATGCAATTCCGAAAGGAGCCGGCACTAATCCGTTTTTACCAAAGGGAATTATTGAAAAGTTTCAGAAGAAGGAATCGATTGGTACTTTATTTCTAACTGAAGGTGCATTCAAAGCTTATAAGGGCGATATGCATGGCTTGGATATCATCGGGCTCACAAGTATTACCCATGCCAAGGATCGTGTCACCATGGGCTTGCATGAAGATATACGCACCATCATTAAGGTTTGCCACGTAAAGCGTGTAGTGTGGTTGGTGGATGGTGATTGCAATCGTTTGTCGTCAAAGCCAATTGATGATAAACTAGATTTATATCGTCGACCGTCTCAATTTTTCAATTCTGCAATAAGTATTCGTCAATACCTGGACGAGTTTGAAAATTTAGAGAAATGGTTTGCGCATCCACTTTCCGATGATTTGGATGATTTAAAGAATCCTAAGGGATTGGATGATTTGTTGATTGCGCTTCCTGGTCAAGAGCCGGATGTGGTAAAAGACCTTTTGAATTTTAGCAAGAAAGGAAACTGGCATTACTTCCATAAAATTGATATGAGTTATGGAGCGAGTAAGCTTCATAAATACTTTAATCTTTCGAATGTGGATGATTTTTACCATTTCCACAGTGAGCGACGCAAAGATTTAAAGGAGGCCAAAGAATTTACTTTTAACGGTACCAGGTACCAATACAATGAGGAGAAGAATCTTT
>JBJXGU010000384.1:0-2752 GCA_046160245.1 Bacteroidia bacterium | reverse complement strand
CGTACACTTCACCTACTTCAGGCTCGGTAACGATTCCACGAATACGAGCTAATGCTGCTTCGATGCAAGCTTTATCTGGAGAAGCAATTTCTACATGACCTTCGTTATTGATTTCTTCAATGGTGATGGTAGTACCCGTCACACGTTGAATTTCTTGAATGATTTTTCCACCAGGTCCGATGATCGCACCAATGTATTCTTTCGCTACACGTAACTTCACAATTCTTGGAGCATGTGGCTTGTAATCTTCAGCAGGAGTAGCGATCGTCTTATTCATTTCCCCAAGGATATGTAAACGTCCAGCGCGTGCTTGATTCAAAGCTTCCATCAAGATTTCATAAGGAAGTCCATCTACCTTCAAATCCATCTGACAAGCACAAATACCTTTTGAAGTACCTGTTACTTTGAAATCCATATCACCCAAGTGATCTTCATCACCTAAGATATCACTTAACACAGCAAAGTTTCCTTTACCATCAGTGATCAATCCCATAGCAATACCAGAGATCGGAGCGGTAATTTTAATACCAGCATCCATCAACGATAAACTTGCAGCGCAAACCGTGGCCATAGAAGAAGAACCATTCGATTCTAAAATATCAGAAACGATACGGATGGTATAAGGATTCAATTCTTCAGAAGGTAATACCTGACGAATAGAACGATGTGCTAAATTACCATGACCTACTTCACGACGACTTGTTCCGCGGTTAGGCTTCACTTCGCCCGTGCTGAATCCAGGGAAATTATAGTGCAACATGAAATTGTTTGATCCTTTCTGCATCGCTTGATCCACCAATTGCTCATCCAACTTAGTTCCTAAAGTAACGGTTGTTAACGATTGAGTTTCTCCACGTGTAAATACTGCTGATCCATGAGCAGAAGGAAGGTAACCGATTTCGCTCCAGATAGGGCGGATATCACTCAAACCACGACCATCTAAACGGATACGCTCTTTTAAAATCATATCGCGCATCGCATCAAATTCTACATCGTGGTAATAGGTTTTTGCTAACTTCTCTTTTGTTGAACGCTCTTCATCTGACATCGTCGCTAAGAAATCATCCAACACTTTTTTGAAAGCTACTTTACGCTCATTCTTATTTGGGTTGCATTGACGAGCCGCCGCATAAACTCCATCATAACAAGCTTTGTTTACGCGTTCACGTAATTCCTCGTCATGTGTTTCATGGCTATAGCTACGTTTAGTAACTCCAACCTTTGCAATCAATTCTTCTTGTGACTGACATTGAATCTTAATAGCTTCTTGTGCTACTTTAATTGCTTCTGCCATGTCCTTCTCATCCACCTCTTTACATTCTCCTTCTACCATCAAAATATCCTTAGCAGTACCGGCAACGATCAAGTCGATATCGGCTTCTTTTGCTTCGGTGATGCTTGGGTTAACCATGAAAGTTCCGTTGATTCTACAAACGCGAACTTCAGAAACGGGACCATTAAATGGAATATCGGAAATGCTCACTGCAGCAGAAGCGGCAAGACAAGCAAGGCTATCGGGAGAAATTTCCATATCGGCAGAGATCAACGTCACTGCGATTTGGATATCGGCGTGATAATCGGAAGGGAAAATAGGGCGGAGGGCACGATCGATTAATCGGCAAATCAGAATTTCTTGTTCTGTAGGACGAGCCTCACGACGAAAGAAAGATCCTGGGATACGACCTGCAGCCGCAAATTTCTCTTGATAATCAACAGTTAAAGGAAGGAAATCAACACCATCCTTCGCATCTTGAGAAGATACGACAGTGGCAAGTAACATACAATTGCCCTGACGGACAACAACAGAACCGTGCGCTTGCTTGGCAAGTCGGCCGGTTTCAATAGTAATCTCCCTACCATTGGATAGTGGAGAAGAAACGGTAATAGCTTTTGGTTGCATTTTTTGACAGCTTTAATTATTTATAGACATATATAGATCAGTGTATTGACTTCCTTAGATGGATCATAAATAAGGAAGATTTATTTTGAAATCGTGCTTTTTATTTTGAAAACAACCTGTAAAAACTGAGGTTTCCTATCCAAAAACACGACTCATAAAAATAAAAAAAGGCAATTCGAAGATTGCCTTTTTATGAGATGCCTGCTCGAGGCTATTACTTACGTATACCGAGTTCTTTGATGATTGCTCTGTAACGATTAATATCTTTTTTGTGAAGGTAGTCTAATAGGCTACGACGCTTACCAACAAAATTAATTAAAGAGCGCTCAGTAGAGAAATCCTTTTTAAAGGTTTTCAAATGCTCTGTAAGGTGATTAATACGCTCAGTGAACATAGCAATTTGGGCTTCAGAATTACCCGTATTCGTTTCACTTTGACCGTGTTTTAGGAAGATTGCTTTCTTCGATTCAGTTGTTAACAGCATGATATTTTTCCGCTTATATACTTTTTAAGGAGGGCAAAGATAAGAAAGCTTATTGGCATCAACAAGGGATTTTACAATGTTTTTAACAATTTGGAGTTTTCTGTTGATAGATGTAATTAGTTGAATAAAAGATAATTACAAAATTAGTAAAATTGCTTGCATAACAAAAAATCAAATTGATAGGTTTATGTGAAGGCATTATCTAAAGAACATGCGAGTCTGATTATTGAATTTTATAAACTAATTCGCAAAATACTTCAACAACTCAGTAATCTTTTTCTTAAGTTCAGTACGTTTAACAATGAAATCTAAAAAACCATGTTCGAGGAGAAACTCGGAAGTTTGAAATCCTTTTGGAAGGTCTTTGC
>JBJXGU010000383.1:0-43833 GCA_046160245.1 Bacteroidia bacterium | reverse complement strand
TAATCTTGAATTAAACGCTTTAATACATTTCCACTTTGATGATCCATGCCAATTCCAGAACCAATTCCAACGGCATTGTATCCATCAGGTTTTACAATGTCAGTTAGGAAGTGTGAATGTTCGTCGGCACTGCACATCGCTTCAGGAGCTGCAATTTGTATCGGTAAAACACAATCTTTAGGAGTCCTCACAGTAACTAATCCAACACCACTACGCAAACAACTTTGTGTAGATAGTAATGCAGCGCCAGATTTTCCAGTACTTCCTACTAACAGTAAGGCATGTCCGAAAGTTCCTTTGTGTCCAAACGAAGGTCGAGTGCCGAGCATCGAATGTATAGTAGCATCGGTAGGTATTTGCGCTATTGCTGCTGTTTTACGCTCAAAATCTTTGTCTAAATTGATATTTAGTATTTCAATGTTTCCGGTGAGATGGGAATATTCAGGATAGAAGAATGCTTGTTTAGCAAAGGAAAAAGTTAAAGTAAGATGTGCCGCTACTACATTTTTTAAATCTGAGGTTGCTTGATCACAAAAGAGTCCGCTGGGGACATCAATCGAAATAATCTTACACTGAGAAGCATTTATTTCTTGAATAATTTCTGCAACAGGCGATTCAACAGGTCTACTCAGTCCAATTCCAAATAGGGCATCAATAATGATGGTGGATGAATTCATTTCAGGAAAGGATTTGAAATCGGGAATGAGTGTTGTAGAATTTCCGGAAATCGATTTCCATGCTTTCAAATTTTGAGTAAAGCAATTGGATTCGTTTCCGGTTCCATCTACTAAATAAACATCAATATTTTTCCCTCTGGTGAAGAGTTGTCGTGCTATGGCTAATCCATCTCCACCATTGTTTCCTTTCGCACAAAAAATAGCAAATGAAAATCCTGGCGGAATATTTTCGAGTATCCAAGTTGTGCAGCATTCAGCAGCATATTCCATCAATTCAAGTTCAGAAATATTTTCTTGACGAATTGTCGCTTCGTCTGCTTGTCGAATTTGATCTTTAGAAAAGACTTTTATCACTCTGATAATGTATAAACTTGTACACTTTTTAATTCCGGTGCCGTTTTTAAATCTTCTCCAATACCATGAATGGTATACACTATTTTGGCTTCGCTTTCTAAAATTGTTTTTATTAACGAAGGCCAATCGGAATGATCACTCACATAAAATGGAAAATCATAGCGTGAATGCTTCTCGTCCCAGCCCGTAGCGAATGCTCTCAAAAAATGTGTTCCTGTCCTAAAATTTAGCAATACAGGCGGCGGAACCAAATAAATAATTCCCTTTTCGTTCTTGAATTGTTCGCGTTTGTAAGGTTCCCATTTTCCTAAATCAAAACCCATGCTCTCATAAATTTTATGATAGGCAATCATCTTTGGGTGAACCATCACGCGCAGATGAGGATGAATGTCGTTGATGAGTCGGGTAAGACGTTGAGATTTTCCTAAATTATAAGCTCCCAACATTAAATTTACATCTTTGTATTTCGATAAAGCGGCTACACTTTCTTCTGCAGGAGGATGAATTTTATTTTCTTTTCCGAAAGTTACCTCAGTAATTAATACATCACATTTTACAATTTCAAATGGCTCGCAACTTTTATCTAATTCACGCTTGTAATCACCTGTGTAAACATGCGTGATACCATCTTTCACCCATTTAATTTGTGAAGATCCCAACATATGGCCTGCACCATGTAAACTAAATGGAATATCTTGAACGGTAAATTGTTCGCCAAACGAAACTATGTTTATTGTTTTAGCGGCGTACTTAAATCTTGATTTTATTAAAGCTGCAGTTCCCTCGCTGCAATAAACGGTTTCATGTCCTTCCACAGCATGGTCGCCGTGTGCATGACTTATGATGGCACAAGCAACTGGTTCTTTGGGATCTATAAATATGCTGGTTCCGGGAATTCGAAAACCTTTACTGGAAGCATCAAGCGGTGGTACTATGTTCACTTTGCGATATTAAAAGTTCATGCAGATGCAATATCTGAGGAATCAGAAATTGTTTTTCATTGTTTTGGATGATAAAGCTAGTAAATTTTTGCTTCTTTTCAATAGGCCACTGCTTAGATATAATCGATTGAACTTCAGATTCAGTGCGTTTGTCTCTCTGTATCACTCGTTTAATCCGTAATTCTTCGGGTGAATCTATTAAAATAATTACATCTAAATCTTTGTAAGTTCCCGATTCAAGCATAATCGCTGCTTCCCGAATAGAGTAGGGAGCGGGTGGAATGTTCGCAAGCCAACTGTCATAATCCTTCAAAACGAAAGGGTGAACCAATTGATTGAGATGCATCAATTCTTGATCATTATTAAAAACTTTTTGAGCTAAGTACTTTCGATTTAATGACCCATCAGCACTAAAAGTTGAAGCGCCAAAATGATCAATAAGTTGATTTTTTAATGCAGTATTTTCTACCATTAGCCGTTTCGCACTTCTATCTGCATCAAATACTGAAATGCCTAAAGTTTGAAATATTTTACAAACCGTAGTTTTGCCCGAGCCAATTCCTCCTGTAATTCCAACACGTAGCATCTTAATCAAAAGATTTTATAAGCTTGTTTACTTGTTGTGGTTTAATCATCACTCTACTTGCCCAATACGGAGCATGAGCTACTTCAATAAAGGCTTTGTTCTCACTTCCTGATCCCAATAGCTGAATAATTTTGAACTGCTTGTAGTTTGTTTGGTTGTATTTGCTCATCGGAACCATACACGTCAATTGAACTGAAGAAGGAATAAACAATTCTCCGTATTTTGTCTGAATAGGAACGTCTAATTCTATTTCAGTACCTTCTTCTACAGGCACCATCAACCAAACTTCATTTTGTAACAAGCGATAAGTTTCAAAAGGTTTTTTCAATGTTGCTTTCTTAAAAATGGAATGAGAAACATTCTTTTCTGTAACGGTTTCTGCATAAATATCGGTGACATCCGCTGGGATTTTATTATTGGAATAAACCCAAACGCTGTCGGGGTAATAGATGGATGGACCCGATTGAATAAAAGGAGTTTGAAAATTCAATTTGAAATTTCCTTTTACGGCTAACTTTTTGGAGTAAAATTCAACACCGGAAAAATTTAGTTGAGCAGGTTTTATTTCTGAGATGGTAATCTCTTTCGAAAAATGATAGAGCAATGAAGAAATGGCATCTTTAGAAGAAATAACAGTATCCTTTGTTCTTGAGTTTAGATAAGGAGTATTAATCGAAAAGTTTCGTGCAGCTCGATGAAAGCTCCAAAGGGAAAAACCTCTTCCTTTTATTTCAACATGTATAGATGGAGGAAGGGGGTGAGTACTGTTTTTGGAGATCTCTTTGTCGTAAACAATCGGAATGGTTACCGAAGTGATATGCACATTGTTCAACGCATTGATCACCCAAATAAAAGCAGCCAACAATATGCAAAGCGTTAAACTTACGCCTTGACGGTTGGTGTTTGAAATGATCTTTTGAGCTAATTTTCTCATGCTCTTTCAGTGGACACTAAAATACTGAATACTTTGTATATCCAGGCCGAAGAAGTATTTATACTGCGTAGGTCGAAGACCGAAGAAGTAATTATTACTACTTCGGTCAGAGAACGAAGAAATAAAGAAAGAATTCAATAAAGAATTACTTCTTCACTTCTGCTGGTGAAGCATATTGCTTGGTCACTTCAGCAGAGATCGCCGACTTTTCAATCTTAACTTTTACATCATCTGCAATTTCCAGAGTAAAAGTTTTTTCTTGAACTTCAATAATTTTGCCATGCACTCCGCCAATAGTAACCACCTTGTCACCTTTTTTGATACTTTCTTTAAATTGTTTTTCCAATTTCGTTTTTTTCATCTGAGGACGAATCATGAAAAAATAAAATACAACGATGATCATTAATATCATCATCATTTGTTGCATAGCACCGCCGCCAGCGGCTTGAAGTAGAATGGATAATGTACTCATAAATTAAACTTATTATTATGGATTGATTTTTAGAACGAAATTTTATTTTTCTTTCACCGCCAAAACTTCGCCGCTAATGGTTAAAATTTTAGTCGTGGGAACTGTGTTTGCTAAAATGGTAATGTCTTTTACCACTTGCCCCGCAATACCCTTGCTTCTAAAAGTTACTTTTATTTCACCTTCATCGCCAGGATGAACTGGGTTTTGCGTATATTCGGGTTGCGTACAACCGCACGATCCTTTTACTTGAGAAATAATTAAATCGTCATCCCCTGCGTTTTTAAATTTGAAGACATGAACAATTTCATCTCCTGAATTAATGGTTCCAAAATCGAAATTGCTTTCTTCAAAGGAAAATTTGGCAGATTTAGATTTAACTTCGTTTCCGGAAGCAGTAGCATCAATGTTGACAATGTCTGGGTCAACTTGCTCGATGTTTTTTTTAGAATTATTTTCTCCGCAAGATGTGATGATGATACTTATTGCAAAGACAAAAATTAAATGATTTTTTTTCATGTTTTTTATTCTTTTAATCCTCTTCCGATTTTTTGAATTTTCCCTTCTTTCTTTAACTCAATAACGAGTTTGTCAATCACACCATTGATGAAAGATTTACTATTTGGAGTGCTATAATCTTTTGAGATGTCGATGTATTCGTTAATACTAACCTTAACAGGAATGGTACTCAAATTCATGATTTCACAGAGTGCCATTTTCATTAAAATAATGTCGACCATAGCAATTCGTTCGGCATCCCAGTTTTTGGTTTTGTCTGCAATGAGTTGGTGAAAATAACTATCGTCACGTATTGTTTTCTGAACTAAATCTTGCATGAACAGTACATCATCTTCTGCATCTTTATAGAGTGGCAGTAGTTGATAGTTATTGGTTCCTTTTCCGTTTTCGCATGTCTTTACAACGATTCCTTCAACCAGCTCAATGCTCTCTGCCCAATAAATATTTTTCTCTTCAAGCACATGCGGAATGAATTCAGTTTTGGAGAAAAATTCTTTCATGATCCATTTTAAGGTGGTTACTTCCTCCTCAGAAGTATGATTTTCCGATTGAATAAAAGTTTTATAAGCCTCTTGATTTTTTAGATGATGAAAAGCTTTTTTGATGGCATCATGATCCTGTTGCCAAGTAATTTTTCTTTTCTTGATTTGATCGTTAAAGGACTTGTCGTTATCTAGCCACTGAATAAATGCTAAACTTTTTAAAGTATAAGCCGCCGTTTTTCGAATTCCTGTCACCATGGATGCAGGAGTGTCTTTGTAATACATTTCCTCTTGATGGGCTAACTCCAGTAAAAATTGGAGTTGGGTCAAGTAGAGTTCATAAATCTTATCCGTCCCGTTCAACAGTTCTTGTTCTGTGCGACGAATGTCTTTCGGTTCTGATTGGTAAAAGGCATATAATGCCTGCATAACACGTATGCGAAGATGCCTTCTGCTTAACATGGATTTTTTAAGAACGTTAATGGTTATTCAATTCGGCAAGATGCCGGTTGATTACATATTCGATTTTACTTTACTGATATCAGAAATTCTTTTCTCTGCAAGTTTAGTAGCTGCCAACTGCGTATAAATTCCTTCAGCACGAGCAGTTTTCAGAATCTCCAACGTGACAGCATAAATATGCTCAGTTTGCGTTAATGCACGTTGACGGTTGTAGCCAATTAATTCAGAGTACACATTGATCAATCCACCTGCATTAATTAAAAAGTCTGGAGCATAAATGATTCCTTTTTCCATCAACATAGGTCCATGAATCGTTTCATCCGCTAATTGATTATTGGCCGCACCAGAAATTACTTGACAACGTAGTTTATTGATGTTTTCAGTACTTAATGTAGCACCTAAAGCACAAGGAGCATAAATATCCATGTCCATATCGTAAACTGCATCTGGACGAATTACTTCAGCACCGTATTCTAAACTTACCTTCTTTAATTGCTCGTCATTAATGTCAGTGATATAAACAATCGCATTTTCTTTGCGAAGATTTTTTACCAAATTTTCACCTACATGTCCAACACCTTGCACCACCACTTTCTTTCCGCTTAAGTTATCATTTCCCCAAGCAAATTGTGCTGCAGCTTTCATACCCATGTAAACGCCATAAGCAGTTACAGGAGAGGGATCGCCACCGCCACCCATCGATTCAGGTAAACCAGTAACATGCTTGGTTTCCATGGCCACGTATTCCATGTCCTTGGTGCTGGTGCCTACATCTTCAGCAGTAATGTATTTTCCGTTTAGGTTATTTACAAAACGACCAAATTTGCGAAACAACGCTTCTGATTTGTCTTTCTTACTATCGCCGATGATCACTGCTTTTCCACCACCCAGATTTAATCCGGAGATAGCAGCTTTATAGGTCATCCCACGAGATAATCTTAAAACATCATTCACTGCTTCGGCTTCCGACTTATAACTCCACATACGAGTTCCCCCTAATGCGGGTCCTAATACGGTATTATGAATCGCAATGATGGCTTTCAATCCAGTGACTGGATCATTACAAAACACCACTTGTTCATGGTTGCTCTCCGAAATACTTTCGAAAACATTCGTATTAACCTGTGCCATCGCTGGCTTCTTTTCTTTCACATCAATCATGTACAGGAGTTGTTATTGGGTGCGCAAAGTTAGGTCTTTTTGTAAAATAAATACCTACTAATTGCCTTTATGCTAATGGATGTTATGTCTATTTTTACCGAAGGTATTCTATAGGGATGCCATAATATTTACCAAACAGCAGAGTGTGAAAGAATTAAGAGTTTTGAATAAGTATTTTGTCAAGTATAAAGGACACCTTTTAGGTGGAATTTTATTTGTGACAATATCCAATCTCTTTGGAATTTTTCCAGCCCAGCTCACGCGTAATGCTTTAGATGTAGTACTCAGTAATATAGATACTTATCGACTTTTTGATGGATTTAATTCTCAAGCTGGAGTTTATAAAATGCTGATGTTCAATATATTTATATTTGGAATATTGGTGCTTTCCATGGCTTTGATGAAAGGGTTATTTATGTTTTTTATGCGTCAAACTATCATTGTAATGTCTCGACACATCGAATATGATTTAAAGAATGAAATTTATATTCAGTATCAAAAGCTAGGGCTAGATTTTTATAATCGCAATAATACTGGCGATTTAATGAACCGTATTAGTGAAGATGTAGGTCGCGTGAGAATGTATGTGGGTCCAGCCATCATGTATTCGATAAACATGATTGTATTGTTTGTGTTGGTGATTTGGGCCATGTATAGTGTGAATCCAAGGTTAGCTACCTATGTGTTGTTGCCTTTACCTATTCTGACCTATTTGGTTTATTATGTCCATGATCGAATTAATAAAAAGAGTGAACGGGTGCAAGGGCAGCTTTCTGTTTTATCTACTTTTTTACAGGAGACTTTCTCAGGTATTCGTTTAATTAAAGCTTACGCACGAGAAAAAGATTATCAGGAATATTACCAGGAGCAGACTTCTTTATATCATCGTTTTTCGATGGATCTAGTGAAGATCAACGCTTTTTTTATGCCTACGATGGTATTATTAGTGGGGCTAAGTACTATTCTCACCGTTTATGTCGGATCATTGGAAGTTATTGCGGGCCGACTCACCGTTGGTAATATTGCGGAGTTTGTCATATATGTAACCATGTTGACATGGCCGGTTGCTTCTTTAGGATGGGTAGTTACCATCATACAAAGAGCAGCTGCATCACAACAACGTATCAATGAATTTTTAAAAGAGATACCCTCTATTCAACCGGGCAACATTCCTTGTAATGCATTGAAAGGTGAGATTGAATTATCTCATGTGACTTTTCGATACGATGAAAATCGAAAAGCTGCATTGAATGATGTGTCGATTAAAATTCCAGCTGGCTCTTCACTAGGGATCATCGGTAAAACAGGTTCTGGTAAATCTACGTTGGTGAATGTACTATTAAGATTGGTGGATGTGAATGAAGGTTTGGTAAAAGTAGATGGTATTGAAATTAAAAATTTCGATACGGATCAATATCGAAAGAGAATTGGGTGTGTTCCGCAAGATGTTTTTTTATTTTCAGATACCATTGAAGAAAATATTGCATTTGGAATTGATACACCATATCCGGAAGGAGCCATTGTAGAAGCTGCAAAAAATGCTGATTTGTATAAAAACATCAAGGAGTTTCCATTGCAGTTTAAGACCATGGTAGGAGAGAGAGGAATTACTTTGTCGGGAGGTCAAAAGCAACGACTCTCCATTGCAAGAGCTATCATTCGTAACCCAGATATTCTCATTTTTGATGATTGTTTGTCGGCGGTAGATACGATTACAGAGGAGAAAATTTTAACGAATCTAACCGCTATCATGAAAAACAAAACGACGCTTTTTGTAAGTCATCGTGTAGCTACCGTGAAATCGTGCGATCAGATTATTGTTTTAGATGAGGGTAGAATAGTGGAGATGGGAAAACATGAATCTTTATTGGCAAACAATGGATTCTATCGTCATCTCTTTGAATCACAATTGATGGAAGATGAAATTAAAGACTCTAAATTGTAAGCCATTTATCAAGAAAAGCGTCCTTTTTATATTACTTCGTACTGCGTAGGTTATGCTACTGACAACACAGTACGTTGTACTGAGCAGGTTTAATCTTAAGCAGTAATATCATCAAAATCAATAGTATATTTTTGTTTAAAGCAAAGTTTGAAACCTACACTTTCAATTTATTGTGCACTTTGTAAAGACCAAAGCAGTAAAATAGTGAAATTCTGAGCATTAATTTTTTTTGTTCAACTATTTTTAATTAATCTTGCTTCTTGTTAGCAAACAATGTATATGAACGAATTTGACAATTCTGGCCGCGAAGCTCATTTCTCTAAGAGAGTTAGAGCAGGTAAGAGAACTTATTATTTCGATGTGAAAGCTACTCGTGGAAACGACTACTACTTGACCATTACAGAAAGTAAAAGAAAGCCTGGCGAATCAGAAGATCGTCCCTTCTTTGAAAAGCATAAATTGTTTCTTTACAAAGAAGATTTCGATAAATTTACGGAAGGTCTGCACGAAGCTTTAGGATTTATTAAGCAAAAGCGCGAAGGTGAAGAAAGTGGGTCTACAGAAATGTACCGAGAACCCTCTTCCACCGAAGAAAATTCCTCCAATCATACAACTCCAGAATTCGTTGAACAGAACTCCAACTTCACTGATTTGAGTTTCGACGATCTCGGAAAATAATTTCAACCCCTATTGGAAAAGCCTTCTCACATCGGGAAGGTTTTTTTGTTTGTAGGATTTTAGGAACTGAATTTATGTATGGCCGTATTTTAATGATCCTCTATTTAAAAGATTTTGACCTTATTGAAATTTACAAAATGTTAATTTCAACCTTAATTTAGCTTGAAGTAAAAGTGCAGAAATAATTCTTATCCTAAGCTATCTGGACTTAATTCTTATCCCGATAGCTATCGGGACTTAATTCTTAATTCTTAATTCTTAATTCTTAATTCTTAATTCTTAATTCTTAATTCTTAATTCCCTCTCTCCAGCTCCATATTAATCGTCAAAATCAATCCATCTAAATCAATTTTCAACGTTTCAAATTGGATAATTGCAATGTCGAAATCATGCTGACTTCGTATTCCTTCTGTAAAGTCACTGAATTTTTGTGCGAACGAAGCAGTCGTTAAAAGCTTAACAGGTGATTTTAATTTATGTGCAGCATGATAAGTCTTTTCGTGATTTGATTCTTCTAAACCTTTCCATACTTCGTCAATCAACTGAGGCAATTGTTGACTGAGCATTATTAAAAATTGTTGAACATCATTTTCATTGTGATTGAAGACCGCATATAATTTTGCAATGCCAATGATTTCTTCTTGTTCAATATCTTCGAATTGAAAATCTTTTTTAATTTTAGTGTTTTTGGAAAGTACTTCAAACAAATCCTGCGGACTATAAGGCTTAGTTAAATAATCATCAATGCCTGCTTTCTTCGCGTTTTCACGATCATCATCGGAAGCATTTGCTGTAAGTGCGATGATGGTAAGATGTGAACCTACATTTTCTTCAGAACGAATTTGATGACTCAATTCATAGCCATTCATCCCTGGCATTTCAACATCGGTTAACATCACATCAAATTGAAAATTGCGGGTTTTTAAAAGCGCTTCTTCTCCCGATCCCGCGATCTCAATACTTTGAATTCCTAAATTACTTAAGATTCTTTTACCTAAAAACTGATTTACTTTATTATCATCTACCAGCAACACTCTCAATCCGGCATTGAGCAAAGTTTGCGGGTTTTTATCATCTTCACTCATTTTATTTTCTTGCATCAAAATTATAGGGGGCTTAGCGAAGCAATGTAAATGTTCCTAGTTTTTTCTTTTTCACTTTTATTCCTTCACTATTTAATCCTTGGTAATTGATTCGGTAAACATACACTCCAATCGGAGCATCTTGTCCTTCATACGTGCCATCCCATCCTTCGGTGGGGTCTTCTGTATAAAAAATTTGTTGACCTCTTCGATTAATAATTTTAAAATTAAATAAGGGTGAATTGTTTACATAGGCTCTAAAAATATCATTGATGCCATCACCATCGGGAGTAAATGCATTCGGAATAAAAACGGATGGTTCGCAGATCTCTAACACTTGTAAACTTACCGATTTTTTACATCCATTAGCTCGGGTAATTTCTACAGAATAAACGGCAGGATATAAAATTGTAATTTCTCTGCTCGTTTCAAAAGTAGGTGTCCACAAATAGGAAAGCGCATCGCCTGCATCAAGTGTTAAACTATCATTATAAAAAAAACAATACAAGGAATCTTCTCCAATATCAATAGGAGGATTAAATAAGAAGGTAGGAATTGTAATGGAATCTTCTCTAGCGCAGCCAGTGTTTTCCACTATTACAGAGTACATTCCCGTATCTGTAATTGCTAGAATAGCTACTGTATCGCCTGTCGACCAAGAATAATTTACCCCATCGATGGTCGTGGCATCGAGAAAAATAGTGTCGCCTTCGCAAAGTGAAGTGTCAATTCCTAAATCAAAGACTGGTGGATTTACAATTAATACAGTGACACTGTCGGTACCAAAGTTAGTATTGAGAAAATAGGTAGTAGGTAGGGTTGGATTAATTTGAATTGCAGTGTCTAAACTCAACGTATCGTTAGGTGCATTTTCATCACTCCACCAGAATGGAACATTGCAATCGGCAAATAGGATAGTAGTCTCATTCGGACAAATAATAGTATCTCCTAAAATATTAACGGTAACATCTACTTTTCGAACAACGATATCATCAAAAAAGTAATAGGCACTGTTATCGATATTTGTGCAATTGCTAGCACGAGTTCCGTAATTCGTTTTTTGCAAAAGAGGATCGTTGTCATCTCTAAATAAACCGAGTGTAACATAATTTTCACCACCAAAGGCTTGATACATTCCGGAAATTAATGTCCAGTTATTGGTATCTAGAATTTGCGCTGAATTTTCTAGTTGTGGTGTAAAGGTGATAGCACCTGTTCCGGGTTGAGTTGGAATATTATTTGACAACAACATCCCCAATGAATTACAAGCAAAGCGTGCACTATCGGCAAGTTGAACGTAAAACTCTAATTGATAAATCCCGCCCGCAACACAAGGTATTGCAAGAGGCACCGAGATGTATTCACGATATCCATTCAATAAATCAAATTGCAAGCCCATGTAATTTTTCCCGTTTTTTCTTTCGTTACAGTAACCTGCAACGTTGGTAGGAATATTTACTACATCACATGGTAGAATGGCGCCGCTTGATTGATTGCGTACGTATAAATCGGCAGTGCCATTTAATCCTAACCATGGCTGAGCTAAATTCCATTGCCCTTCGGCGGTAGGTGATCCAATCGTAGTTTCAAAACCAGGATTGGGTACTAAATTTTGTGCATACAAATTTCCACTGATCATCGCCATGATCAAAATCCAATAACTCGCAATTACTTTCTTCCTCATGGCAATACCTCAATATCTACTATTTCAATTCTTCTTTCCATCGCAGCTTCTTTGCTGTAAATTGATTTTTTAGTGTCTTTCGCTTGATCACTTACCGACTTGTCAGCCTCATCTTCACCTTTTGGAAGAAAAACAATTTGCAATTTTTTGTCTTTTATCCAGTTTGTGAAACGATCATCCTGCTGCTTCAACCAGTAATTCTCGAGACTCCGAATTCTACGATTCGACAAAATTAGGTTATAACGACGTTCTGCCAAAGGACTAGCACTCCCCAAAATGGTTATTTTTAAGCGTGTAGAACTATGGCTCAATAAATAGAATAATTGATCCGTAAATTCTCTTAATTTGCTGAAATTCAGCGCGACAGAGTCTTTGAAGAAGCCGGTAATTACATTTCTCAAAGAATCATTTGACTGTTGGGTAACGTAAGCTTGCATTCTTAATAGGTAATCGGTTGCTAAATGATCGTAATCTTTATCCGTATTGGATTTATTGCTTTTCGGATCCGGATAGTCATTGTCGAAGTATAAACGGATCGGGAAATTGAGTTTGATGGACGATATTTTAGCTTCCGTTGGGAGTTTTTCAAATGATGAACTTGAATCGTTGACAGCAATAACGGGTTCTTTATTTGCGATGTGGGTAGTATCGATGGATGGTAAAATCGGTCGAATTCGAAAAATATCATAACAACAGGAAGAACCATTTAACTTAGCAGCCGGAGGTCGATTACTCACTAAAAATGCTTGATGATTTTCACCATAACTACGAGTATAATACAAATCGTTGTATCCACTATTGTAAGGCGGAGGTAAACACAGGGCAATATTTTTCGCGATGGAAGTAAATCCAATTTGAAATAAATCAAGACCTCCTAATCCATCATTTTTCTCAGTTGCGAAATATAAGCTGTCAATTTCAATATCGTAAAATGGTGACCACTCATCATTGATCGTATTCACTGTTTTTCCAAGGTTGATGGGCGTCTCGTATTGATTTGGCGATTTGCGTTTGCACATCCAAAGATCCATGCCACCCATTCCGCCTGATTTATTACTGCTAAAAAACAATAAGTAGCCTTCCGCTTTATTAGTAGTAATATTGGGTTGTGTTGATGTGCGTCCTGTTGGATTTATTTCTGATGATAATTTCACCCCTTCTTTCCATTTTCCATTTACCAATTCAGATTCATACAAAGCACAATTTAATTTTCCATTATCGTCATAAAGGCATCTGGTGAATACCATTATTTTCCCATCTGGACTGATGGATGCATTGGCATCATTAAATGCCGGCATGTTGATGGACTCAGGTAGAATTTTTGATTTCTCTCTCGAAGCTTCATCTGTTTTCATACTTGCAATTCGCGAAGTAGATACTTTTTCATTTTTCTCGAGGAGTGTAAAGCGCAGTGAAGAATAGTATAACAACGAATCACCTAAAGCAGCAGGAGCAAAATCAGAATAATCTGTGTTTACATCTCCAGGTTCAGGAAACACTTCGATCAATGCTTTTTTTGCAGAAAGTAATTCAGCATTTTTATAATCGAGGAATAAATTATTCCAAGTAAGTTCTTGAGTCGCATCCAAATTTTTCAAACTATCAATGCTTGAATAGGAGGCAGTGAAATCACTTAATCGTTTTTGCAAATCTGCTTTTTCAATGAAAGCTTTTACCTTGATTTCTTTTTCGGGTTGATGGGCGATGCAGCGTTGAAACCAAGTAATAGCCGAAGCATAATTATGTAATAATTTTTCAGCACTTCCCATTTTAAAACAAAGAGAAGCATCTTCCTCGTATACTAAAGCGAGACGATAATTGTTAATTCCACAAAAAGGGTCGTTTCGTTGGATGCATTCATCACCTGCATTGATGTAAGCCGCCTTAGATTGAGCATAGCCTGTAGCATCCACCATAATGAAGAAGACTAATGAAGTAATAAAGAATTTCAATTTTTTCATCAGTACACAGGACAAATTACATGTTTTTGTGGACGAGCTTTGATATTCTTGGTGAGGTAAACCAAACTAAATTCGGGTCCACCTCGTCCATTATTCACGGTTTTGAGTGAAGAGGTCGTCACATCATAGGAGAAGCCAATTCTAAATTTATTCCAATACACGGCTACAAATGGAATGAGCGCATCGTCCCAGCGATCATTGAGACCAATTCCGAATGAATAATTTTTTCGAGACTCTTGCATTAAATCTATCTTCAACTCAGCGCCAAAATTAAGTGCACGATATTCTTGTTGCATCATAAATACAGCAGAAGGTAAGAGTGTTAAATTAGAATTTAATTTTAAAGTTGGAGTGGTGTGAATTTGCCATAATACAGGTCTGCGTACTTTTTCTGAATAAAAACTTTGATTCGGTCGATTGATATGTGTGGATGAAAAACCAATATCCCAAGTAGAATTTTCTTTGATCATCTCCCAGCCTAATCCAAAACCCAGATCTAGCCAGGTAACTTTATCACCAGCCCTATTTTCTCCCGATGAAGCAAGCGGATCCCAGGTATCACCATTGAATTGGTTGTCGAAAGTTAATTTACTAAAATCAACACTGCGCTGACTTCCTCCAAGCATAATTCCAGCTCGTATGAAATGAATAGAATCAGGGTTGATGGGTTTATTGTAAGATGTAAAAAGTCGAATGTCCAGTGTGCGAAGTTGTCCATCTCCGGCATCATCGTGATTGATAAGTAGTCCTGCGCCTAATCCTTTTAAGCGATCATTTAGCATGGTTAACTTTAAATCGCCTGCAATGGAAATCGTTTTATAGGGCACTGTTACCGAATTCCATTGTCGACGAAGCATTCCATTCAAACGCAAATCAGCAGGAAAATTCCCGGCATTGGAAGGATTTAAATTTAACGCAGAATGTGGAAATTGAGAAAAATGTAGATCCTGTCCATTCATCTCTAAGCTAGAGAAGAATAAAATAACGAAGGATATGTAAATGTACTTTTTCAATTATCTTATCAAAGTTATATTTCCTTTTTTTCTAAACTCGGCTTTATTATAACAGGTAGCCTCAACGTAATAAACGTAAACATCAGGTGCAAGCAATTTCCCTTGATAGGTGCCGTCCCAGCCCAACGTTGGGCTATTCGTTTCAAATACTTTTTCTCCCCAACGATCGTAGATGGCTAAATATACTTTTTCGATCGTATTTCCTCTCACATAGAGTACATCATTTTGTTGATCACTGTTGGGAGAGAAAGCGGAAGGAATAAATATTTCAGGTTCTGCGCAGAGAACTTCCGTTACATAAATGGTGACTGTATCTTCTGCAGTACAACCGTTAGCATCCGTTGCCACTACAGTGTAGGTAGTAGTAGTGGAAGGTGATGCAATAGGATGTTGAATTTGGTCATCACTCAATGAACCGGAAGGTGTCCATTGAAATTGTAATCCACCGGCTTGAATAATTCCATGCAGGGAGGTGGATTGTCCTTGATAAAGTAATGTAGTATCGGCTATCGCATCCACGGTAGGAAATGAATCGAGGTAATTAACAACGACCTGCCCTTGGGTTGTGCAGCCCAGTTGATCGGTAATAATCACTTGAAATGTATCTGGACAAAGACTAATTGCTGTAGCCGTGATTTGATTTTGTGGATCATTCCATTGATAAGTATAATTTCCATTTCCACCCGCACCACTCGCTATGGCTTGACCTGCACAGATGCCGCCGCAATAATCGGGGAGAGAAGTGAGCGAAACGGATAAGGGTAAGGGTTGAGAAATTTGCACAGTAGAATTAACTGTACATCCTCGGCTATCCGTTACCGTTACTGTATAATTTCCGATACAAAGACTATCCGCCGCAATCGTATTTTGTAAAAGCGGGTCATTCCAGTGATAAGAATACGGAGGCCATCCATTCACAGGATTCGCCGTTGCTATGCCATTACACTCTCCATTGCAACGAACTGCTTGATTAGTTACAGTGGTATTAATTCCAGGAAAAATGGTTAGTGGATTTCTAATGGTATCAACACACCCTCGAGTTGAAGTTGCAATGAGTGAAACGTTATAATTCCCTGCAGAATTGTATTGATGTATGGGATCCGTGATGGTTGCTGTTCCACCATCTCCAAAATTCCAATTCCATTGTGAAGTGACACCACTTATGCTATTGGATGTATCATTAAATGTAATAATATTCGTGCAAGTGTCCATGGTAAAAGTAAAGGACGGTGTGTAATCAGGCAATATCGTTACGGTTCCTGTAGTGGTATCCGTGCAGGTTGGATCCATGTTAGAGTAGGCTATCAAGGTAACCGTGTACACGCCAGTATCAGGGTAAACGAAAGTCGGAGAAAACAAGTTGGATGTATCGGAAGTGCTTGTAGTCAACCCAAAATCCCAATGATAAGTTCCTGCATTAAAACTAAAATTTTGAAAGGTGACCGAATTACTTCCACAGCGGATTAACGGATTTTGTATCGCTGCAACTACTAGTGTCGGACAAGGAACTACGTTCAGCTGAAAATCTCTACGTGTATAACCAACTAATATTCCATTTCTAAATTCCTTAGCTCTAACTCCCACCACAAATTGACCCAATGTCGTTGGAAAGGCAGTGAGTAATCCTGTGGCCGGATCAATGGAGAAAGGAGGCGTACCTCCAAGCATATCGGTTTGAGAGTAAGGAAAAGCAAAAGTCACATTTAAATAAGGTGGTGTTGCCGGTGGTTGTGGCATTGGAATAGCAGGCGTGGCTCCATCGAATGGAGTGACCAACTCAAATAAAATGGAATCTCCTTCAAAATCAAATGCTGAATGATCGAAAATAAATGGTGTTCCTGCACAAATAAAAGGAGGGGGCCAATTATTAAAAACGGGATTGCTGTTTTGAGAAAAGGTACTCGTTCCTGCAATCCATGCTTCATAGGTTGCGCCTACCGCATTAGGCGTAACAATATTGAGGATGGTTACATTACGGCAACAGCGCTGATATGATAAAATATAACCTCCATTGGAAGGAGGCAGAATCAGTGTATCTGTATAAGTGGTAACCTCATAACAAACATCTAGCGGAGGAATAAAACAAGGTGAATTGATAGTAGGAGGGACGGTATCAAGGGAAGTGAAATTGAAAAATTTTTGACGAATGTATAGATTAGTCAGTGCATCAAATACGCCTACCGAAGCAGGATCATCAAAGGGAGGTACTCCATTATAACAATCACGATACACCGTTAAATTGATTTGGTAAATATTATTTCCAAGGTATTTGTAATTCAGCTCTCCACCCACAATATGCGTTGCCGAACTCTGAAAGGGGAGTGCAAATCCTGTGATGCACAGAACTAAAAATATTTTCAGAAATCGCTTCAGAAACATTACTCAATATTAAGGAAAATCAGCCTGTAAATTAGAACAATATTGTAAAAATATTTCAACAATGAAAAGTCTATTTTACTTTCACCGATAAGACCTTTTCTTCCTCTAACCAAGCTTCCAAATGATCTCCCTTTTTTACGGGTCCAACCCCAGCCGGTGTACCCGTAAAGATCAAATCGCCAATCTTTAAGGTGAAATAAGTGGAAACAAAGGCAATGATTTTGTCGACGCTAAAGATCATATTTGCTGTGTGACCTTCTTGCTTAGTCTCTCCATTTAATTTCATGCAGAAACGAAGATCTTGTATGGGTTTTTGCATGGTTTCAACAGCGATGAATTTTCCTAAAGGTGCAGAACCATCAAATCCCTTAGCGAGTTCCCATGGAAGCCCCTTTGTTTTTAGTTGACTTTGTACATCTCGAGCAGTAAAATCAATGCCGAGCGTAATTTCTTGATAATAACGATGAGCAAATTTTTCGTCAATATGCTTTCCGAGTTTGCAAATTTTTACCACCAGTTCAGTTTCATAATGTACATCGTTAGAAAAGGAAGGATAAAAGAAAGGTTGCTTGTTTGGAATTAATGCAGTTTCCGGTTTTAAAAAGATAACAGGACTTTCTTCAACAGCATTGTTTAATTCTTTGGCATGAGCCTCATAGTTTCGTCCTACACAAATTATTTTCATAACTGAATTAACTGAAGTTGTTAGATGGTAAATCCTTAAAGTGTTTTTTCTTATTTATAAAATATTCAACGACGATACTCTTTCCATAAATACCCCGAGAAGGATGTTTCAATACTTGTTGTTGCTGCTTTCTGCGTTTTGAGAAATTACGTAAGAAGTATCTATAAAAAGAAAGATGAGATTTAAATACCGCAACGGTATCTTTGAAATCGCCGTCAAATAGAAATTTTATACCTGCTAAACCATCCAATAAAAGCCTTGTCGGAATCAATAAAATAAGTTGATTGCCCGGTAGATTTTTGAAAAGCATGAATAAATTATTTCTAAAATTGTAATAAGTCTTTCTTGGATTGCTTTTCGGTAATGTTCCACCTCCTACATGATACACTTGACTTTCTGGAACAACATATATTTCTTTTCCTGCTTGTTGAATTCTCCAACATAAATCAATTTCTTCCATATGCGCAAAGAAGTCATCATCAAATCCTCCTTGTTCATGAAATACCTTAGAGCGGATAAATAAACAAGCTCCAGTCGCCCAAAATACACGCTGAATGCTATCATATTGTCCATGATCTTCTTCCAATGTGTTCAAGATTCTTCCTCTGCAAAATGGATACCCTAAGTAGTCAATATAGCCTCCGGCAGCTCCGGCATGTTCAAATAAATTACGATCATGATAGGATTTAATTTTAGGTTGACAAGCAGCAGCATCGGGGTGATTGTCCATGAAAGTGACCAAGGGTTGCAACCAATTCTCAGTAACTTCAACATCCGAATTCAACAACACATAATACTCTTCTTTTATTCCGTGCAACCCACGATTATATCCACCTGTAAAACCATAATTTTTGTCGAGCTGTACAATTTCAATTTCGGGAAATTGCTGCGATAAAAATGAAATGGAATCGTCGGAAGATGCATTATCAATAATGACAATTCTTGAAAGTGAATTGCTATATCGAATAACTTCCGGAAGAAATTTTTTCAAAAAATCTTTTCCGTTCCAGTTGAGAATGACAATAGCAATTTTTTTCACCGGCTTTCTTAAATACACAGAGCCGGAATAACCGGCTCTGCAAAAATATCATAATAAATGGGAATAGTCCTATCTTGGATTTTGAAATATCTGTTCAAAATTATTCCCATAGGTTGATCTAGCTTTGGTTTTATCAAAATCGTTCATGGTTTCTGTTCTTTTCTTTAAGATAACCATCCATTGCGATTCAAAAACTTCTCCTCGAGCATCACTATGTAAGAGCGAAAAGTCATGTCCACCAATCTCTGGACAATAGAAAACAAATTTCCGATTGCTTTGATTTTTCAGGGTGTAATACTGCCAAATTTCATATGGATAGGTGCTGGGCTCGTTATAAGCTTTCGAAATTTGATTAGGTGCACCATAAACAAGATAAACCCTTCCTCTTTCAGTCATATAGCCTTTCTTTTTACCTATCGTATAAGTGGCATTGACTAAGTCTACTTCCTTTTTATAATTCAACCAAGCGAGTTGTGGATTTTGTGCGTTTCGCTTTTGCCAAAAATCATAAAAATACTGTTGCATAAGTTTGGTGTCAGCCATCTCCAATTGATTTAATGCAAATGTATTTTCATTGGGACTGCTGATAGGCCATAGACAACGAATGTACTCGGCAATCGTATCGCGATGAGAGATTTCTGCAGCGAAGGTGGTTGAAACATCTAATTTCATATAGTTTAAATCACCCGCATCTTGAGCTAATGTTAATGGACGACTTCGTTGGAAAAAGCAGTCTTTCGATGCTAATAAATTATTTTCCTTGTCGCGTATATTCACTACTAAATTATAATTTCCTGAAGGTAAATCAGTAATGTCGAATTCGGTTAATAGAATGCCAACATCCTTCGGACTTTGTTTTGAAAAATTTGAATTAGCATCAACAATACGATGACTTTCAAAGTTTACTATTTGATAAGTAAGTAGAAAATCAGTTGTACCTAAAACCGATTTGGTGTGATAGTATTCACAATAAAACTTCAGTGAGTTTTTATTGGCTCCGTAGAAATTGTCAACGTAGGGGATTATCTCATATCCATTCTTAGCCAATGGACCTTCTTTCTCCGCCACGGTATAAGAATCGATTAATTCGATATCCGAAATACTAATTACATTGGTGTAATAGTTAACAATCACATTTTGCCGAACTAAATAGGGCTTAGCACCAAGTGCATTGTTATCCTTTATTTTCAATTCCATGGTATAAGTACCATTCGGTAAAGAAATACGATGTAAATCTGTGAAGTTACTCACAGAACCGAGGGTATCTGTTGTTGGAGGGCTTAAAAGATTAAATTTATCAAAATAGCGAATGCTATCACCTTGAAGAAATAGGATACTGGCTTCGATGGAAGCTTGAAAAAGAGACTCTCCGTTTTTCTTATAATGAACAGTGTGCCCGTCAACAGTTAAATAGGTTTCAATATAAGGACCGTTTTGAGGAGCTAAAAATGTAGCATACGATAAATTCGCTTGAAGATTCTTAGCTTCAAGTGAATACATACTTAATAAGCAAGAGCAGATCAGAATTAGGGTTGACTTTTTCATGAGCTTAGGTTTGAGATCAAAGGTATTTAATAAAACTATTGATCTTGTCATGTTTTCGTCACATCAAATAGAGCATAATGGGCATTTCTAAGCTTTAAAATTGAAAGGTAGACCCATTTATTAAAACATTAATTTTTAAATGTCTTCACCATCATTACCAATGCTAATCTGTTAGTGATTAATAGCTAAAGCATTTTTTTTAAGAAAATAAATGGGTCAATTGGAATTTAGAAAACGCTAAATTCACTATTCTGCAAGAATTTTTATTTTTTCTAAAATTGGTAATATAAAATCATATAATTTCGCACCCGGAGAGTTGGCAGAGCGGTCGATTGCGGCAGTCTTGAAAACTGTTGAAGGTAACACTTCCTGGGGTTCGAATCCCTAACTCTCCGCAAATCAATATTCTATTGCCCTGTAGCATTCGCTACAGGGCAATTTTCATTTAAACCCATCAGCAAGCATAGGGTAGCAGAAACTTCGTTACGCTAGCGTGTAAACTTGCTTGCAATGATGGATTTAAATGAAAATGGTCCAACGCAACGCGTTGGCAATTGAATATTGATTTAGCTACCCCCAAAACGGGATCACCGAGTAGTAGTGCAAAGCACACTACTCGGTAATCCCTCCTGGTAGAAACTTCGTTCCTCAACCCTGTAAACTTGCTTGCAATGATGGATTTAATTGAAATAGTCCAGCGCCAAGCGCTGGCGATTAAGAAATCATGTAATTACCCTGAAGCGTGCCGAAGGCTCTGCTTCGGGGTAGCTACCCCCAAAACGGGATCACCCAGTAGCAGCGCAAAGTACGTTACTGGGTAATCCTTTTTTTAAGCCGAGGCAGAAAGCTAGGCTTTCAATGCCTTGGATAAAAAATAAAAATAGCGCAGCGTTTCTTTTGATGTTGACGATGGGATACCAAGGGATCACCCAGTAGCAGAGCAAAGCACGCTGCTGGGTAATCCCTTCCCAACCGCAAGCTCGCTTGCAAGGTTGAGGCTAAATGAAAATAGTCCAGCGTTGTGCGCTGGCGATAGAAAATTGATTTAGCTACCCATATCCGCCAGACATAAAAGTCATATTTTGTATTAGAGCGTCATAAAGAGCTATTGGGCTCTTTTTTTAATTTTAATATTGACAAACTAGGATATTAATAGACTTATTTGAAAGCTTTCCAGTTGCCAGTTCTTTGTTTTAAAAAATATATAACTCTTGACGTGTTAAGTTGCTAAATATCTGTAATATACGCATGAAGGGCCAACCGATAAAAATATTTTTCCAAAGCAAATAGTTGCTTATCCGTTACCCCGTTTTTTACAAATTCCAGAAATACATTCAAGTTGTTCTTTACTTTAACATATCAAATATGAAGATGGATTCCGAATGCCCGATAAAGCTTCGGATTTCTATTAAACAAAAAACGTTGTACTCAACATCATATGATCAATTAATATAAATTAATGGAATCTTGTTTGATTGAACGAACTTTTTAATTAATAATACGATTAGCATAACCGAAACAATTTTCATGACATAACCAACAACTGCGATGTACTTAATTATGTTATTTCAGTAATCAACCCACCAACCATTACTTCCCCCAAAAGTAGTTTAGTAATTTAAAAAAGTGTTACCAAATTTTCCAGCTATGGCTGAAATTGTTGTAAAACCTCATGTGTGATAATTTTCTTACATTGATTATTTGCCTTCGTGGATTACATAATCTAAATTCGGTTTTTGGGAATATTGGTGAACATTAGTTTAATCGGGCTTAGGTGGTTTGTCTAAGTAATTCAGACATTAAAAAAATAAAATAATCATTATTATGGGTGAATCTTTATTTCTAATAGGTGTAATTTTTTTTTAAAATTATTTGCAATAAATAATTTGTGGATTGGATTTAATAATTAATATTGTATTTCACTCTAATCTAAAACTTATAATATGAAAAGAAATCACATCAAAATTATTGCTGTCATTACAGTTGCTATGACTGTAATAACAAATGTAAAAGGTCAGGTTTCAATACCTCCTCCCACTACTCTCCCAGCTGGTTGGGCTGGAGCTCCTGCATGTAATGTTCCAGGTTGGTCAGGAACATTTGTAGGTAATTTTGCAGGATCTAGTAATGCTAATGCAAACTTCAACTCTGCGTTTGGATATAGAGCAGGTTTTGCAAACACAGGTCAAGGAAACAGTTTTTTTGGCTATGAAGCAGGGCATAATTCAACGACAGGAGCAAGCAATTTATTTATAGGAGCTTTTTCTGGTTTAGCAAATACATCAGGAGGAAGTAATACTTATGTAGGAACTTATTGTGCGGATAATCTTTTAACTGGTAGTAATAATACCTTAGTTGGAGCTGAATCTGGAAGGGGCTTTAGTAGTGGTACAGGAAATTGCTTCGTTGGGTATAAAGTTGGTTATAACTCATCAACTAATACTAGTAGTGGTAATAATAATACCTTTATGGGTGGCACAGCTGGTACTGGTCATATATCAGGAGATCATAATACTTATTATGGATTTGCAGCAGGATATTTTAATCAAACGGGTAAATTCAATACTTCACTTGGAAGCAACTCTGGTTGTACAAACTTAAATGCTACAACAATAAGCAGGTCTAATTGGACTTCCATTGGGTACTCTTCTGTAACAAATTCTCAAAATGCTACAGCAATCGGTTATTATGCAATGGTTGGATCGTCTTCAGACAATTCAACAGCAATAGGGTGTAGTTCAATTGTAAGCATTCCGAATGGCATGCAGTTAGGACATGGTAGAGATAGAAACGGAGCTTTAAATAATTACAAAGTTGGCATTGGAACTGATGCACCAGTGGGTAATTTTCATGTAGCTGATATGAATCTTACAGCAACGGGTTCTACTGATATTCGATTTGAGGATTTACCTGTTTCAACGGATATTGCTGGACTAGTCTGGAACGCAACAACAGGAAGAATAAGTAGAAGAAGTGATTTTGTCTTTAGAACATGTTCTACTTCTGGTTTTATTCCGTTATGGAATAGTAGTGGATCATTGGCCTGTAGTATAATTCAACAAGGGTCGCCTTTGAATTGCTCAGGCATTGCAACCAATGCAGTTGCAATTGGAGGTGCTCCTCTTGGATGCGCTACTCCAAATGGGGGAAATCCAACAAATATGATTTTTGCTGTATATGGAAATTCATTTTCTTCAGGAGGGAATTGGACTGTTTCAGATAAGAAATTCAAGACAAATATTATACAAATTAACAACTCACTTGAATTAGTAAAAAAACTAAAAGGGTTTTCATATGAGTATAAAGTTGAAGAATATAAAGATTATAATTTCAAGTCAGGGAAATCATTAGGTTTTATTGCTCAAGAAGTTAAAGAAGTAATACCAGAGGCAGTTATGGAATTATCAAATGGCACTTTAATAATTAATTATGACATGATAATTCCATTATTAAGCGAAGCAATAAAAGATCAACAAATTGAAATTGAAACAAAAAACCAAGAATTAAATTTGCTCAAAGACGAAATGTCAATAGTAAAACAGAAACAAGTTGAATTTGAAAACATTCTTTCAAATTGTTGTTCAGATTATCAAGCCAAAACAGCGGCCAGTATTTTGAACAATGACCAGCCGAAGCTCGAGCAAAATTCACCGAATCCATTTAATCAAAAAACTATTATCAAATATTATATCCCTTTAAATACTAAGTTGGGATTCATAAAAATCTATTCACTTAATGGTGTAGAATTACAATCTTACGAAATTTCAAATACAGGGATAGGTTCGATTGAAATAAATGCAAATACATTATCGATTGGTACTTACATATATCATTTAGTATTAGATAATAATTATATAGATGCTAAGTTAATGATGTTAACAAAATAATTCAATTGTTTCGGGCGAGGCATTTTTATTAATTAAATGCCTCGCTTTTTTTATATGAAGAATAAGAATAAAGTTCTTTTCTTTAAAGTTCTATTTTGTTTTGAGCCCACTTCCAAAAAATGTGTGCGCATTTAAAATCGAAATTAGGAGTTCAGAATTATTTTTGTATTTATGATTTTTCATTCGAAGTTCCAATGGCTGTTGAATCTTTTTCTTATTCCATAGCCGAAATGGGTTATATGCTCTTTTTTTTGAATATGGAAAATAGAGTAAGGCTAACTTTACTTTAATATGAGCTCGGATTTTAAATAGTTTTCCGATGGATTTTAAGTTTAATATTATTAGTGGCTTGTTAATCCTGGAAAACAAAACCGTTGAGTTGTTTATTCTGTCATTCGGCCTGATACATTAAAGTGCAATTCCACAAGCAATTTCTAATAAATGGTTCTTATTGTTGCTTAAATTTGTCATTTCAAATTGGTGTAATTCCTTTAATGATATTGCTTTATCTTCGGCACATAGGTGTGTAAATAGATAAAAAAGTAAAAATAGCGCAGCGTTTCTTTTGATGTTGACGATGGGATACCAAGGGATCACCCAGTAGCAGAGCAAAGCACGCTACTGGGTGATCCTTTTTTTAAGCCGAGGCAGAAATTGTAGTATCAAGGCATGCCTTGATACTACGTATGCTTTTTGATTTAAATACTTGAACCATAAATTTTTACATTATTATGATGAAGGTCTCAAGTTTCGATTTATTAGATGATTCACTTTTAATACCTTTATCTTTTAAATTCAAATACCATGAAAAAATACTTACTCGTTAGCTTCATTAGTTTTCTCTCAACCTTGAATTGTCAAGGCCAATGGATTCAACAATTGTGGACAAATCCATCTGTCCTTACAACGAATACTCCAGTTCAATTAATTGCTGAAGTGGATTTTCCTTCCGGCGATTGTATTGATAAAACGTTAAATGTGTTTCAATCCGGCAATTCAATTCTTGCGGATGCTATTCATTGTTTGGGGGCAGCACTTTTTATTTGTAATGATAAAGATACTTTCAACCTCGGTCTTATACCCGCTGGGACTTATATTTTCTATTATCATGTAGATGCCGGATTGTCACCAGGGCCATGTACCCCCGGCATTGTTCCCGGACCAACCGATTCGTTGACATTCGTTGTTAATATTGCAAGTGGAAATATAGAGTTGGAAAAAGAAATTTTTGAACTGTTTCCAAATCCAGCCTCCAGTTTGCTTCAGTTGAAATTAAATAGCGATTTATTCGGTGGTGCTTATCGGATTATGAATAATCATGGCGCTTTGGTGTTAGAGTCAACGATTAAAGAAAAAAATATGCAAATCGATATCAGTCAACTTTCGGTTGGACTCTATACTTTTATTTACGAAGACGCATTTAAAAAGATTTCAGTAAAAAAGTTTACGAAAAAATAGTCCTTTTCAATTTTACTACGTACTGCGTAGGATATGCGACATAAAACATCAAAAGCATTAGGGTATTTAACATTTAATGTCGTATACTGTGTACTGCGTAGGTTGTGCGACATTTAAACATCTAAGTCATTAGGGGATTTAATATTTAGTGTCACCTTTGAAATGAACTAAGCAGTATGTAATGAACGAAGCAGTATTGAAATTCGAAATGGTAATGTATTCAATTTATTTTTCAATAAGATAAACTTTACATCCACAACGGTGTTATCTTCGAACTATGAATGAAGTTATTTTAGTAGATGAACAGGATTTAGAAATTGGCGTGTCCGAAAAGCTGAAAGCTCATCAAGAGGGTCTTTTGCATCGTGCTTTTTCTATCTTTATTTTTAATCCAAATAAGGAATTACTAATTCAACAGCGTGCCCAAGGAAAATATCACAGCGGTGGATTGTGGACTAATACCTGTTGCAGTCATCCTGCACCTACCATGGATTTGGTGGAATGTGCTAAACAACGACTGCAGGAAGAGATGGGTTTAAAGGTTGATGAACTCATCATCAAGAATTATTTTATATATCGAGCGGAATTCCCGAATGGATTAATTGAAAATGAGCTTGACTATATTTTAGTAGGAGAGTCGAGTGATACCCCGATTTTAAATCCAGAGGAAGCTCAGCATTATAAATGGATTTCTTTAGATGATCTTAAAGCTGACATTAAAATGCACCCCGATCAGTATACGTATTGGTTAAAAGAAATTTTCAACCGAAAATTAATTTAATTTGATTGATAGCCTGTGATGGCACGATATTTTATAGGTAGTTTAGCAACATTTCTTTTTTGTTTTAGTAAGGTTTAATTTTAATTCATTGATTTATCATTTGTAATGAATAATGACTTTTTGATCTATTCAATTTTTATTTTTCTATAATCGATTTCTTTTGATGTTTTTCTTTCATCTTAATTTTTCATGAATACAATTTGTTATTATATAAATTCATGTAAACCAGTATTTTATGTTGATTATTGGATGTAGGAAGACTGTATTTCTTACATCGTACATATCCTGATAGAATGAAGACAATACTCCTCTTGATCTCACCATAGCTTTGTTTTTACCATAAAAGTATTCCTGTGAAATTGTCCCAACTAACAGGTGGTAGAAACGAAAAAAGAGATGTTATGAGTCGAAAACTACGAAGAAGCTTACTTATCCTGACAGCCTTGCTGTTCATCCTTCGGGCTGATCCAGCAAAAGCGAGTCACGCTATGGGTGCCGACCTGACTTATGAATGCCTTGGTGGAAACACCTACAAAGTGCGATTGTCGTTTTATCGAGATTGTATTGGAATCTTAGCTCCGGCTAATGTTTATGTAAACATTCGATCTGTAAGTTGTGGTCAAACATTAGGTGTTACCTGTAATCCCATCCCGGGCACCGGTCAAGAAGTAACCTATTTATGTCCTACTGCACAAAGTACTTGTAATGGTGGAACGTTTACAGGAATTCAAGAATGGGTGTACGAAGGAGTGGTAACACTTCCGATGCAATGTCCCGATTGGCAATTTTCTTATTCGCTATGTTGTAGAAATGCAGCGATCAATACCATCAGTAGTCCAGGTTCTAATACATTTTATATATATGCTTCTTTAAATAATACCATCACACCTTGCAATAGTTCTCCTACCTTTACTAATAAGCCCGTTCCTTTCGCTTGCTTAGGTCAGCAATTGTGTTTTAACCATGGTGCAACAGATGCGGATGGTGACTCATTAGTTTATTCTTTGGTAAACCCTCGTCAAACAGTAACCAATGATGTGAGTTATATCGTTCCATATAATGCTACTAATCCGTTGGCGACCACTGGGCCAATTCAATTTAATCCTCAAACAGGCGATATTTGTTTTACACCTTCTCAATTGCAAGTAACCGTAATGGCGGTGTTAGTGAAAGAGTATAGAAACGGTGTGTTGATTGGTTATGTAGTGCGTGATATTCAAATTACCGTTTTAAATTGTACCAATGATCTTCCTACTTTAACAGGAATTAATGGAACCAATAGTTTTGATATGACGGTTTGTGCAAATGAAAGTTTTTGTTTTGATGTGTTTTCAAATGATATAAATGCTGGACAACAAGTTGGCTTGTTTTGGAATAATGCAATTCCAAATGCTACGTTTACATCAGCGGGTTCTCCACATCCAACCGGAACATTTTGCTGGACTCCGACTCAAGCTGATATTAGTAACAGCGCTCATTGCTTCACAGTTCGTGTAAGTGATGATGCTTGTCCTTTTATCGGATCGAATACTTATTCATATTGTATAACGGTCACGGGTATTACCGTCGACGCAGGCCCGGATCAATACATAGCTTGTAGTGATCTTGCCACCGTCACCGCCAACGCAAGTGGTGGAAATCCTCCTTATACTTATTTATGGAGCAACGGATTTACGAATCCAACACAAACGGTTGGAGTGGGAACGTATGTAGTAACCGTTTCTGATGGTACTTGTTCGAGTACTGATACAGTTGAAATTATAGCAGCCTTTCAACCCCTAGCTGATTTCACCTGGGATGGTGCTTGCGGAAATGCTCCCATTCAATTCACCGATCTAAGTACGACGGCAGGAGGAATGTCAAGTTGGACTTGGAATTTTGGTGATGGTACCGGATCAAATCTTCAAAATCCTTTACATACATTTCCGGGAAGTGGAACCTATAATGTTTCATTGATTGTTGAGAATATTTTTGGCTGTACCGATACACTTGTTCTTCCTGTAGTAATTGCACCTTTACCAATTGCATCTTTTAGTACCGATACGGTTTGTGCTGGGTCCTTTATCAACTTTACGAACACCAGTACACCGGCTGGGTCAGGCTGGTCATGGTCGTTTAGTAACGGTGGTTCATCTAGTTCTCAAAATCCATCTGTGATTTTAGGAGGACCAGGATCCTATACAGCCACTTTGGTAGTGACGGATTCTGCAGGATGTACCGATACGGTAACGCAAAATATTGTGGTGAATCCGCAACCGGTTGCTGCATTTGCAGTAATTGGTAATAATTGTCAGGGAGCTCCTATCACTTTTAATAATACCTCCAGTGGAGCAACAGGGTATACCTGGCTTTTTGGAGATGGATCTACTTCTACATTACAAAACCCATCTCATACTTATGGAAATAATGGTTCGTATACAGCAACACTAATAGCAATGAATGCTTTTGGTTGTTATGATACCGTTCAACATACAGTACAAGTGAATGGTCCGCCAGTAGCAACTGCCGGACCCGATGTTACCATTTGTATTGGTAGCAATGCCGTGCTTACTGCAAACGGTGGAGTATCTTTTAACTGGACTCCCGGTGGAAGCACAAGTAATACGATATCGGTTTCTCCTTCTACTAATACTTCTTATTCTGTAATTGTTACAGATGCGAATGGATGTACGGGGGTTGATACCGTTAGAGTTTTCGTTAATCCATTACCTACGGCAACCGTAAGTCCTAACGTGAGTATTTGTCAAGGACAAAGTACAACATTGACAGCCGGTGGTGGCGTTTCATATAGCTGGAATCCATCCGGAAGTTCTTCAAATACTATCACTGTAACACCGGGATCGTCTACTACTTATGCAGTAAACGTAATTAATGCGAATGGTTGTCAAGCTACGGCCTTCGTCAATGTTACGGTAAATCCAAATCCGGTAATCAGTTTACCAGCCGGAGTATTTATTTGTAGCGGAGTAAGTGCTACATTAAATCCAGGTGCAACGGGAACGAGTTATTTATGGAGTACTGGAGCCACCACACCTACCATCAGCGTCAACACGCAAGGTTTGTATTCGGTAACCGTTACTAACGCTGCCGGATGCACGTCAATAGCATCTACACAAGTAACTGTGGGTGGACAAGTCATTAGCAATAGTAATACAACGTCTATATGTCAAGGACAATCCGCGACTTTGGATGCTGGTTTCCCTGGATCAACTTATGTTTGGAGCACAGGTTCTAATTCTCAAACCATTTCAGTAAATGCAGCAGGAGTTTATTCAGTAACGGTGACCGATGCCAGTGGATGTACTGGAACCATTGCCAATACAGTTCAAGTGAATCCGCTGCCACAAGCAGCCTTTACGCCAAACGATGAGTGTTTAAATGATTCAGTGTTTTTCTTTGATGCCTCTTCTGTAAATGGTGGAAGTATCACATCATGGAGTTGGGATTTAGGAAATGGAAATATTTCCTATGCTCAAAATCCCGTTTTAGTATACAATACTCCAGGAGCGTACAACGTGGTGCTTACGGTTACAACAAATCAAGGTTGTACGGCTACACTTTCCGATACGTTGAATATCTATCCGATTCCTACGGCAGCATTTAATTTTACGCAGGGATGTATTGGAACCAACATTCCGTTCATCGATCAATCCACGGTTGGATTTGGAAATATAATTAGTTGGAATTGGAATTTTGGAGATGGAACAACTTCAACTTCTCAAAGTCCACAGCATGCTTATACTGCAGCTGGAAATTATAATGTATCCTTAGAGGTTTCTACTCCCGGAGGTTGTAAAGCGACGATTAGTAGAGTTGTGCAAATTTTCCCTGAACCTGTTTTGTCATTCACTTCTACGCCAACCACTATTTGTTTGGGAGGTACCGTTTCAATAAATAATACAAGTACTTCCAGCAATGGTGTCATTAATAATTGGCAGTGGAGTTTTGGAAATGGAACAACATCTAATCAGATGAGTCCGAACATCACCTACAGTACCGCCGGAAATTATACGATTACTTTGATTGGTACAACCACTCATGGTTGTTCAGATACCATGACACAGTTGGTTACTATTAATGCGTTACCTTTAGCGGATGCAGGATCGAATCGTGCTATTTGTGCCGGAACATCCACTACATTAACTGCAACCGGAGGTGGAACTTATGTATGGTCACCGGGTGGATCTACTGCCAATTCAATAACCGTTTCACCAATTGCCAGTGGAATGTATTACGTCGTAGTAACTAACGCTAACGGATGTACGTCAAGAGATAGTGTAAGAGTAAATATTAATGCGCTACCGGTTGCTAATGCAGGTCCTGATAAAGCTTTTTGTGTGGGAGGTAATATTTCGCTTACAGCAACAGGAGGTGGAACGTACTCCTGGAATCCGGGAGGCGCTACCACACCAACGATTACGGTTTCTCCAGCGGCAACTTCGAATTATATTGTTACCGTTACGGCAGCAAATGGCTGTACGCGAAACGATACTGCTCGTGTTGTAGTGAATCCTTTGCCAACGGCGAATGCAGGTCCTGATAAAACAATTTGCTTTGGAACAACAACTTCGTTGACCGCTTCCGGAGGAAGCACTTATTTATGGCAACATAACGGTGCAACTACTGCAACAGTTTATGTGAATCCAACTACTTCTACAAATTATATTGTAACCGTGACAAGTTCTGCGGGTTGTTCAAGAAAAGATACTGTACAAGTAAATACAAATCCAACACCATCGGTGGTGGGATCGAACGCTTTCTTCTGCACAGGATTTAGCGCAACATTAGATGCAGGTAATCCCGGAATGACTTATTTATGGACGCCAAGTGGTGCTGTTACGCAAACCATAGGTGTGACGGATCCCGGTGTTTATTCAGTTGTTGTTACCAATGCTTTTGGTTGTCAAGGTTCGGGAACCTTCAATGTAACGGAAGGAGGAACCGGTTTGAGTGCTACACCTATCAATGTAAATGCATGTCAAGGTGTGAATGTTTTATTAGATGCAGGTAATCCGGGTATGATGTATCTATGGTCGACAGGAGCTGCTTCCCAATCTATCAATGTGAGTAGTACAGGTACATATCAAGTAACTATTACCGATCCGGGTGGATGTTCGGCATCTTTTACGAATAACGTTAGTGTGCATCCTTTACCAACCGTAAATTTTGCCGCTGCTCCGGCTTGTTTAGGAGATGCCAATACTTTTGTAAATACATCTGCCATCACGAGTGGAAATATAATCGGATGGCAATGGAATGTTAATGGAAGTCCTTCCTCAATCGTTCAAAATCCATCTTTAGTCATTCCAACAGTTGGAACGTATCCAGTTACTTTAGTAGCTACTTCTGGATTTGGTTGTGTAGATTCACTAACGGGTAGCATTACCGTAAATCCGTTGCCAACTGCTGATTTCACTGCGCCTGACGTATGTGAAGGCAGCGTGACACAATTGAGCGATGTATCGATGGTAGGAGGTGGTAGCATCACTACTTGGGCTTGGCAATTGGGTGATGGTACAACATCATCATTGCAAAATCCTCAGCATACTTACGCCAATGAAGGGGTGTACAATGTTACCTTAATAGTTTCAAGTGCTGCTGGATGTAACGACACCATCTTACAGTCTATTACTATCGATCCAATGCCTGTCGCCGACTTTGTTGCCAACGATGTTTGCGAGGGAGATTCTGTTCAATTCACGAATAATTCTCAATTGACTAACGGATTCATTAGTGATATCAATTGGGATTTTGGAGATGGAACTACTAGTCAACTAAGTGATCCTGTCCATTATTATACTTCACCAGGATCTTACTCCGTTACTTTACGAGTGGGATCGGATCAATCATGTGAAGATATTCTTGCTAAAACAATTGTTGTAAATCCAAAACCAACTGCCGACTTTATAGCTAATCCAGTATGTAATGGATCTCCAATTGTCTTTGTTGATAATTCAAATGTAACAACCGGTGTTGTGAATGGATGGTATTGGGAGTTTGGTGATGGTTCATTCTCATCCACACAACAACCGAATCATCTTTATGCAAATCCTGGAGTTTTTAATGTAAGTTTAGTAGTAAGCACCGACAAAGGATGTAGCGATACATTGAATCGTTCTACAACAATTAACGATATTCCTCAAGCCGGTTTCACAGCTTCAAATGCATGTTTAGGAAATCCAATCGTGTTTAATGATACGACTTCAGGAACAGCAGGTGCCATCAGTAATTGGGCATGGAATTTTGGAGATGGAAATACATCGTCTACTCAAAATCCTTCCCATACTTATAATTCAACGGGGTCCTATACCGTTAGTTTAATTGTTAGTAATGCAAATGGCTGCATCGATACCGTGAATAGAAGCATCAATGTGTTCCCGGTGCCGAATGCCAATTTCTCCAGCAATGATGTTTGTTTAAATGGAAGTACCAACTTCTTCGATCAATCACAAATTGTAGGCGGAGGAACTTTCCAATACGCTTGGGATTTTGGAGATAACACAACTGATACTTTAATGCATCCTCAGCATACGTATACTGCAGCAGGAACGTACAATGTTAATTTATCAATCACTACTCCTTATGGATGTACTGCGAATGTGATGCGAAGTATAACGGTGTATCCATTACCGGTTCCTGATTTCACTGCTGGAAATGTATGTTTGAATTTCCCTGTGCAAATCATCGATAACTCTACAGTTAATCCTGGGAATTTATCGGGATGGTCGTGGACATTAGGAAATGGTACAACGAGTACTGCACAAAATCCAACCGTGTTTTATCCTGCTGCAGGATTCTATACAATTACTCTAGAAGCTACATCGAACCAAGGATGTAAGAACACCATTACAGATTCTGTTGAAGTGTACGCTGCTCCGAGTCCGCAGCCAACCGCAGGAACAGGTTGCGTAGGTGATAATATTCCATTTGCGGATACCAGCTCCGGTGCTAATAACAATATTGTAAATTGGGATTGGACTTTCGGTAACGGTAATACAGGAACGTTAGCCAATGAAAGTAGTACTTATGCAAATGCCGGAACTTATGTAGTCACATTAACAACTACTAATTCCAATGGTTGTAGAGCTACAGCCAATGCCAATGTAATCATTAACGATTTACCTGTTGCAGGATTTACAGCGAACACTCCGTGTTTAAATAATCCGGTACAATTTAACAGTACATCATTTGTTCCTGGAGGAACCATCACAGGATACTCTTGGAATTTTGGAGATGGAGTAGGTACTTCTAGTTCCGCGAATCCTACTTATGTATACACTCAAGAGGGAACTTATACCATTACATTACTTGTAACGAGTGATGATGGTTGTAACGATACCATCACAGGTACGGTTCTCGTTAATCCATTACCGACAGCTTATTTTACTGAGATGAGTAATCCAGGTTGCGGACCTATCGTAGTTCCATTTACTGATTCTTCTTTTGTAAGTTCAGGAGGTGTAGTTTCATGGGCCTGGGATTTTGGTGATGGTGGAAGTTCTACCTTACAAAATCCAACACATACCTATACGGCAAGTGGAAATTTCAACGTCACCTTAACTGTTGTTTCTGATTCGGGTTGTACCAATACGGTAAGCATCAACAACGCAGTTACCGTTTATCCTGGACCGGATGCTCAGTTTGAACCGGATCCGGCATTGCAGAATATTCTCAATCCGAATTTCGATTTTATCAATCTTTCTTCAGGTGCATTAATATACAACTGGACCTTTGGTGATGGTGGTACTTCAACACAGTTTGAGCCCTCTTACACGTATCGCGATACCGGAAATTATTTAGTAACCTTATGGGTTGTGAATTCATACGGTTGTCCTGATTCCGTTTCACATTGGGTGCGTGTAGATCCAATTTTCAGCTGGTGGATTCCAAATGCATTCACTCCAAATGGAGATGGTGTTAACGAAGGATTCAACATTCAAGGTGAATATATTGTTGATGTAGAGTTAAGCATCTTTAACCGTTGGGGAGCCAGAATTTTCCAAAGTGAAGGAAAAAGCAATCGCGCGTGGGATGGAAGCATTGAAGGTGAATCGCAATTAGCACAAGAAGGAACCTATGTGTATCAAGTAAAAGTGATAGATGTTTGGGGTAAGCAACACAAGAAAGTGGGGCATGTGCATTTGGTGAGGTAATTTTAAATAATGGCAGGTTGAAAATTTTAGTTAGGTTACGAATTACGAATCGATACGAATGTACGAATTACGAATCTTACCTATCTTACGAATACGCCAATGCGCGAAATGCTTGTTTTTTTTTGAAATTCGACGGCTTTTTAAACGCAACGGGCGCAACGTTCACGCAGCGGGAGCAGCGAAAAAAAAACTTGAAGCTTGAATCTTGAGGCTTGCAGCTTCCTCCATCCGAAGTGAGATTTTTATCAGACCACCATCTCGTTAGAACAAAACTACCTCAAATCAATCACTTCAACACCTGGATATTTCTTCATATCAAAAACAAACATGTTATCGTTGACTGGTGAGTTGGGAGTGAATTTTACGATGGTATAGGTGAGGATCGCGCCGCTCTTTTCATAAATTTTTGCTTCTTTCACAAATTGTCCCGCTTTGTCGATGGACAATAGAATTTTGAAATAATTTTTCTTGGTATCGTCAGGTGTTAATTCAATTTGTTGGACAGAGCCACCATTTTCTTTTTTATCTCCAATGTATTTTGTCTTGAATCCTTTTTCATACATGGTAAAAATATTGGTTGGACTAATAGCACCTTCAACAATTTTTGATTCGGAAATTTGTACTTCGTTCGATTCTTTTAAGAAGGTCCAGGTGCTGGCGCCGTCGCTCATCACCGTTTGATTATTTAAAACAAACTGAAACTTGGGACCATTTAATACGATGGTACCCGAAAAATTTTCAGAAGCTTTTGTTTTTTGATCTACCCTCGATAATTTAAAACTGGCGGATAAAGATTTATAAGATTTGTATTTTGCACTTACCGACTTTAATATGGCTGTCGATTTAGCATCGCCTTGAGCGAAGACCGATGTGCTTATTAATAACGAGAACGCAAAGCAAGCGCTCAATAATTTAGATTTATTCATAGGTTTTGTAGGCTGTAAAGATAAAGTTTAGAAACTTAAACTCCCGAAGGTGATTTCAGGCTTTTCAATAACTGTTCCAAACTTGCCATGTCCTTGCAACGAACTTCACGAGCTTTACTTCCTTCAAAAGGTCCTATAATGCCTGCTGCCTCAAGCTGATCCACAATTCTACCCGCTCTGTTATATCCTAATTTCAATCTTCTTTGTAATAAAGATGCAGAGCCTTGCTGGAATTGAACCACCATATGAGCCGCTTCATCGAATAATGGATCAAAATCATCGGCTCCCATATCGTTCGATCCACCTGAAGCTTCTCCTTCGCCCACATACTCAGGGAGTTGGTACGCTTGTGAGTAGGCGCGCTGGTTGCCAATGAAGTTGGTAATCGCTTCTACTTCAGGTGTGTCAACAAAAGCACATTGCATCCGAACTAAATCAGAACCAGTCGATAATAACATATCCCCACGACCAATTAATTGATCGGCGCCGCCCGTATCTAAGATAGTTCTTGAGTCAATTTTGGAAGTTACCCTAAAGGCTAATCGAGCCGGGAAGTTGGCTTTGATAGTACCCGTAATAATATTTACCGAAGGACGCTGCGTTGCAATGATCAAGTGAATTCCGATGGCACGCGCTAACTGCGCTAAACGTGCAATGGGTGTTTCTACTTCTTTACCAGCCGTCATAATTAAATCGGCAAACTCATCCACCACCAACACAATGTAGGGAAGGAAACGATGTCCGTTATTAGGATTTAATTTTCTGGAGATAAACTTGACATTGTACTCGCGAATATTTCTTACTTGTGCCTCTTTCAATAATTCGTAGCGATCATCCATTTCAATACAAAGCGAGTTCAATGTATTCACCACTTTCTTTGTGTCGGTGATAATCGCATCTTCATCACCCGGAAGTTTAGCAAGGAAATGTCGTTCGATGGTTTTGAAAAGTGTTAACTCCACTTTCTTCGGATCTACCAAAACGAATTTTACTTGTGCCGGATGTTTTTTATAAAGTAGAGAAACTAAAATCGCATTTAATCCTACCGATTTTCCTTGTCCTGTAGCACCTGCCATCAACAAGTGAGGCATCTTGGCTAAGTCTGCAATAAAGATTTCATTAGAAATGGTTTTACCTAATGCAATCGGCAAATCATAATCGGTGTTCTGGAATTTCTCAGAGCCAATCACGGAACGCATACTTACAATATCTGGATTTTGATTGGGTACTTCAATACCAATCGTTCCTTTTCCAGGAATAGGAGCGATAATACGAATTCCAAGTGCGGCCAGACTTAAAGCGATATCATCTTCCAAATTTTTAATTTTCGAAATACGAATTCCGGCTTTCGGTACAATTTCAAAAAGTGTAACCGTTGGACCTACTGTCGCTTTTATTTTATCAATTTCAATCGCATAATGTCCGAGTGTTTCGATTATGCGTTTTTTGTTGGCTTCTAATTCTGCCATCAACTCATCACGACTCAATTGAGAACGACTGCTTGTATAATTTTCAAGTAAGTCAAGAGTAGGATGTTGGTATTGACTTAAATCCAATTTCGGATCGTATTCACCCAATTGCTCAACTAAATCTACATCTTCTGCACTCGTTACAATACCATCTCCCCGTAACAAATCATCACCTTCTTTCAATGATTCAATTTCCAAGGTGAGATCATCATTCTTTACATCCAATTCCATTTCTGGAATGTCGGCATCTAACAAATGAATCTCGGGCTGCGGAGCAGTATTTGTAGCGAGTAATGGCGAAACTAATTCTGGAATTTCATCACGATGCGAATAATCATCGGGCAATTCCAATTCCATATTATCATCTCCTAAATCATCTTCAAAATCTTTTAACTTATTTCCAACAACGAAATCCTCTTCTTCAGAAATTAATGCATCTGCTTCCTCTTCATTCTTTTTATTCCGAGATGGAATTTTAAAACTAAAATTGTAAACCGCCACTAAAAAAGAAAATCCGGTGAAGCCAATTAAGAATCCAGTTCCAATTTTTCCGATGGAAAGATTTAACCAGGTGTTTATTTGGTAGCCAATTCCTCCTCCTAAAAAGAGTAAATCGGGCTTGCTGCTAAATAAAAATGATAATGCAGCAGGGAAGAATAATAAACAGAATAAACTATACCGAAAAGTTTTCTTGATGGGCAATAAGGATGCTTGAAATAATATTTTAAATCCAGTAATGAAGGAAAGCAACACAAATGCATACGCAGCCAATCCAAACCAGTTGTACATAAACTGATGAGACACGATGGCACCAATCTTCCCTAACCAATTCTCCACTTGCTTATCTGAGAAACGAATAAGATCGAACCATGATCCCGTCACTAAGCTTTGATCATTTTTCCAAGTAAAAAAATAAGAGGTGAATGCAATCAAAGAATAAACGGAAATAAGCAATAAAAAAAGTCCGAAAATTTTATGCGTTCTTTCGTTCGTCAAAAACAACTTTACGTTATTTGGTTCATCAGCAACCACTTTTTCTTTGCGCTGACGAACTTTTTTTTGTGGCTTCTCAGCAACCAATTCTTCTTCCATCTCCGCATCGTCTTGAACGATGGGTTCTTTTATTCTATTTCCCTTTCCAGCCATGTCAATTGGTTTAGCGGTTAAAAGTACCGAGATTTCCTTCTTGTTTTACACTGTGCACTGTATGCTTATTGAACAGTCAAATGTGTAAAACTGAACGAAGATATTCTTTGAATTATTGGAGGAAGAATCAAATATTCTAAAAATATGATTAAATTGGTGCTTATGAATGAGGTCATCACCCCAGAAAAACAGGAAATTCTCGATAAATTGAAGTCGTTTTACCCAATGCTTGAACCGGCATTGATGCGTGAAATAGCAAATAACTCGTTGATTCGTGATTTTTCAGCCGGAGAAATCTTAATGAAGCCCGGGCAATTTTTTAAGTCTACCATGCTGATAACCAAGGGTAGAGTAAAGGTTTATAAGGAAGGAGATCAAGGAAGTGAGTTCTTTATGTACTACCTCGAACCAGGAAATGCTTGTGCTTTATCAATGATTTGCGCCGACAGACAAGAACAGAGTGAGCTCTTAGCCAAAACCATAGAGCCTACTGAAGTAATTTTGGTACCTATCGCTATCATGGATAATTTGATGGCAACTTATAAAACATGGTATTACTTTGTTTTAGAAAGTTATCGAAATCGTTTTGAAGAATTATTGAATTTGATTGAGCACACGGTTTTTAAAGGTTTGGATGAGCGACTTGAGTTTTATTTGAAGAAGCAACGGGATACTTTTAAGTCGGATGAATTGAAAATTACGCATGAGGAAATTGCTAATGATTTGGGTACTTCTCGCGTTGTTATTTCTCGATTACTCAAAAGTATGGAGCAAGCCGGCAAGTTGAAGCTCAACCGTAATGCCATCGACCTAAAAAACATGGCTGTGTAATGAATGTTACCGATTATCTTGATTTGATGCCCCATCTTTGCACCTGTTAAAAACGATATGTTAGTACTCATTGGTTATCTCGCTTCGGCATTAATTGGAATTTCTTTAGGATTGATAGGCGGCGGAGGAAGTATTCTCACTGTTCCGGTCTTAGTCTATTTATTTAATCAAGATGCTGTATTATCTACATCGTATTCATTATTTATAGTGGGAACAACTGCTTTAGTAGGTGCTATTCCTAAGTTTAAAGAAGGAATGATCGATATGAAAACGGCTGCTATTTTCGGCATTCCATCCTTAATTGCCGTTTATTTAACTCGGTTATTCATAGTACCTGCCATACCGGATGTAGTTTTTACTGTTTCTGGATTTATTGTGACCAAGTCAATATTTATGTTGCTTCTTTTTGCGGTGTTGATGGTTATTGCTGCATATTCTATGATCAGAAGCAATGGATTAAATAAAGTTTCTGTTTCGAAAAATGAAAGAACCTATAATTATCCCATCATTATCTTGGAAGGATTGTTTGTAGGCACCTTAACCGGAATGGTAGGAGCAGGAGGAGGTTTCTTAATTATTCCAGCACTCGTCTTATTAAGTGGTTTACCCATGAAAGAAGCGGTTGGAACTTCGCTGTTAATCATTGCTGTAAAATCATTGATTGGATTTACGGGTGATTTTGGACATTATGACTTAAATTGGGTGCTTCTTCTCTCTGTGACCGGGATAGCAGTCATTGGAATCTTTATTGGAAATGCCTTGTCCAAAAAGTTTGATGGTGCAAAATTGAAAAAGGGATTTGGTTGGTTTGTTCTGATCACCGGAATTTACATCATAATTAAAGAGCTTTGGTTAAAATAAAATGGCATTGAAAACGATTACATAAAATAGAAATGAAAATAGAACAAATTTATACAGGATGTTTAGCACAAGGTGCATATTTCATCCAATCAGAAAATGAAGCAATTGTTATTGACCCATTGCGTGAGGTGCAACCGTATTTGGATCGCGCAGAGAAAGAAGGTGTAAAAATTAAATACGTTTTTGAAACGCATTTTCATGCCGATTTTGTTTCGGGTCATGTGGATTTAGCCAATGCGACAGGAGCGAGTATTGTTTTTGGTCCAAATGCAAAAACGAATTTTACTTCGCATATTGCTACCGATGGCGAGGAATTTAAAATAGGGAAATTGCGATTTAAAGTACTACATACTCCCGGACATACCATGGAATCGACTTGTTATTTGTTGATGGATGAAAATGGAAAAGAAGTAGCACTCTTCACAGGAGATACGTTGTTTATTGGTGATGTAGGTCGACCTGACCTTGCCCAAAAATCAAATGTTACACAAGATGATTTAGCGGGATTATTATTTGATTCTTTACGCAACAAAGTAATGACCTTGCCGAATGATGTGTTGGTTTATCCGGCGCACGGTGCGGGCTCTGCTTGTGGAAAAAACATGAGTAAGGAAACCTATGATACATTAGGACATCAGAAAGAGGTGAATTACGCATTGCGTGCAAACATGACGAAGGCTGAATTTATTAAAGAAGTAACGGATGGATTAATGCCGCCACCTGCCTATTTTCCACAGAATGTAATGATGAATAAAGAAGGTTATGAAAGCATTTCCAATGTAATGAAGCGCAGCAATCAAGGATTGACTCCTGAAGCCTTTGAAGCAGCTGCTAATGAAACAGGAGCCTTGTTATTGGATACTCGAGATCCACAAGTTTTTGCAAAAGCATTTGTTCCGAACTCCATTAATATTGGAATTGATGGTGGATTTGCCCCTTGGGTGGGCGCTTTAATTCCGGATGTGAAACAAGAACTATTAATTATTGCCGATGAAGGTCGTGAGGAGGAAGTGGTCACACGTTTAGCGCGTGTTGGTTATGATAATGCCATAGGTTTTTTAGCTGGAGGAATAAGTGCTTGGCAAAAAGCAGGAAAGGAGATTGATACCATCACTTCAATTTCTGCTGATGAATTAGCAGAGATTGTTTCTAAAAACGAAAAAGCAAAAGTGGTGGATGTAAGAAAGCACGGAGAATATGTATCTGAACATATCAATGGAGTTATCCATGCTCCGCTTGATATTGTGAATGATGCGATGCCTGCAATCTCCAAAGATGAACCCGTTTACATTCATTGCGCAGGCGGATATCGTTCCATGATTTTTACTTCTATTCTTAGAGCGAGAGGTTATCATAATTTAGTAGATATTAAAGGCGGGTATAATGCAATAAAAAGTACAGGTAAGTTTGATTTAACAGATTATGTTTGCCCGTCAACGTTAGCAAAGTAAAATAGTGGTTAATATTATCCCGTTGCGATTCACTTTGCAACGGGATTTTTTTTGGATAGAAATTTATTTCCTAATAATGATTTCTTTTAAACATTCGAGGCACTAGAGGTTAAAAGAGTCCACTAGAGTAATTGAATTTTTCTATAGCCCCTCGCCTTTGGAGAGGGGTTGAGGAGAGGCTAGAATATTAATGTTAATAATCTGTATTCATTTCGAGCAGTAAGTATTTGTTGATTAAACTATAATTTAATCGCTAAGCCTCGCGACTTACATCCAATCGCGAAGCCTCGCAACCAACATTCAACATCCAACATCCAACATCTAAAATCTTCACAAAACCAATGACTAAAATCATACCTCCTATGTAACTTTAGTAACCTAGAAAGCTATCCATTCAATATACTTTTGCTATTGTTAAAACATTGAAAATTACCTTATGAAAATCGAACAAATTTATACTGGATGTTTAGCTCAAGGAGCTTATTATATTGAATCAAATGGTGAAGCGGCTATTGTTGATCCATTGAGAGAGTACAAACCCTATATGGATCGTCTTCATAAAGGAAATGCAAAACTCAAGTATGTGCTCGAAACCCATTTTCATGCTGATTTCGTTTCCGGTCATTTGGATTTAGCTCGACATACCGGAGCTCAAATTGTGTACGGTCCTAGCGCCAAAGCCGAATTTAAATTCCACGAAGCCATGGATAATGAAATGTTGCCACTTGGAAATATTTTTATCAAAGTATTACATACACCTGGACATACGATGGAGTCGAGTTGCTTTTTAGTGATTGATGAGCATGGAAAAGAACATGCATTGTTTTCGGGCGACACTTTGTTCATTGGGGATGTGGGGCGTCCCGACTTAGCACAAAAAGGAGAGATTACACAAGAAGTTTTAGCCGGTTATTTATACGATTCATTGCGAAATAAAGTAATGACTTTGCAGGAAGAGGTGATTGTGTATCCAGGGCATGGTGCAGGTTCTTCTTGTGGTAAAAACATGTCGAACGAAACCATCGACACATTAGGTCACCAGCTTAAAAATAATTACGCCTTAAGAGCTAATATGTCGAAGGAAGAATTTGTGACAGAAGTGTTGACCGGACTAATGCCTCCTCCTGCGTATTTCCCAAAGAATGCTGCAATGAATAAAATGGATAGTCAAAGTTTCAAGGAAGTGATGGATCGAGGATCACGTCCGTTGGATGTAGCTTCTTTTAAATTTATTGCGGATGAATCGGATGTATTAATTTTAGATACAAGAAATCCGGATGAATTTGTGAAAGGTTTTATTCCCGGCTCTATCAACATAGGATTGAATGGAAATTTTGCTCCTTGGGCAGGTGCTTTGATTCCTGATTTGAAACAAGAAATACTGTTGGTTACTGAGCCGGGCAGAGAAGAGGAGGTTATTACTCGACTTTCTAGAGTTGGATTCGATTATACAGTGGGATATCTGGAGGGAGGATTTTCAGCTTATTGGAAGAGTGGTGAACCTGTTGATCATATTGAGTCCATTGATGCGAAAGAATTAAGAAGACGAATAGATAGGGATAATCATATTGCACTTCTCGATGTGCGAAGAAAAAGCGAATACGATGCACAGCATCTTTTAAATACCGAAGTTGCGCCTTTGGATTATATCAATGAGAGTATGAGTAAAATCCATCGTACTAAAGATGCTTATGTGTATTGTGCAGGTGGATATCGTTCAGTAATCTTTATTTCTATTTTAAAGGCAAGAGGCTTTGATAAATTAATAAATGTGATAGGAGGTTTTAATGCCTTAAAAGAATCTGGATTGTTTAATGTTTCAGCTTATCATGAGCCCACTACTTTGTTGTAATAAATAATTAAAAATGAAAATTCGAATATGATAAAATTCTTGCAAAGTTTAATTAAAAAAAACTACGAAGATTGCGATGGACGCGAGTTTAAAGCAAGACTGAATGAAAATACCAATGCTGTGTTGGTAGACGTACGTTCAGCCTCCGAATTTAAATCGGGAACGATAAAGGGCGCTAAAAATTCAAACATGTTAAGCCCATCTTTCTCTTCTGAAATAATATCCATGGATCCAACTAAAACCTATTTTGTTTTTTGCAGAAGTGGGTCAAGAAGTGGAATCGCAGCCAATATGATGTCGAAGATTGGTTTGAAAGTGATAAATTTGAAAGACGGAATCTCGGCGTGGCCGAGGTGAATTAAGAATTTAGAATGTAGAATTCAGAATTAGGCTGGCGCTTTGAGTGAACAACTCGAAGCCTC
>JBJXGU010000382.1:0-8807 GCA_046160245.1 Bacteroidia bacterium | reverse complement strand
ATACCCATGCACTCACCTGTATCAGTAATGTTTATTTTGCCAAGATACCAGTCTGGATCAATATTAAAATTGCGCCATTGAATCATTTTTAAACCAGTTTCTTTTATCAGTTTTCTCAGTGCTTCGTATTCGTCAATGCTATCCGTCATACCCGGAAAAACGAAATAATTTATGCTCGTCCATGCACCCATTTCATTGGCTACTTTTAAGCTTTCTATAATGTCTGCAAACACATAATTATTAGGACGATAATAGGGAGTGTAAATTTCTTCCCGGGCAGAATTAGTGCTTACACGAATGCTTGTAAGACCAGCTTCGCACAAAGCTTTCACAGCCTTGGGCATACTGCCATTTGTATTTATATTGATGCTGCCTTTTTGTGTATGTTTTCTTATTTCAATGATGGATGCTTTAATAGTTTCCCACATAAGCAAAGGCTCACCCTCACAACCTTGTCCGTAACTGATAATTGGGTAAGGGGCTGTTTCTAAATGCGGCACCGTGAACTCTACAATTTCCTCTGCCGTTGGTTTAAAAGTAAGTCTGTCTTGCGTACTGATAATTGTTTCTTCAATTGGCTGAAAAGAAATACAACCAATACAATTCGCATTGCAGGCAGGCGACACAGGCACGGGGCATTCCCATCTACCAAGTGCAAGGTTTCTTGCTGCCGGGCAGGTATATGTCATACAGCAATTGTCCATTAAATGTTTTACCAATCTGTTGTTGGGATATGCTTTTAATAAATGATCGGTTCCTAGCTCAATTTCGTCATCGTGGTAGCCTTCACTCTCCTGCCTTATATCTTTTTCTATACGAACTGCGGGAACGTACATTTTATCATCTTGCCAACCGGCCGCGGTATAACAAAATAACGGAAGTGTGGGCGCATCCGGCATTGTTTCATAAGCAGAAATGTACAAACCGGTATGTGCCGGTGGAATGAAAGCGGCAACGGCCCATCCCTTTTCGCAGATGCGCATCTCCCCTGTTTCCACATCAATACCAATACCACGCCTGCCTGGCAGTTCATATAGCTGTCCGCCTTCGGGCAATAAAATCCATTCGTCTTCGGGTATTGGCAAAGCATCCCAACCGCTTCTACCTGCGGTAAACAATGTTTCATCTTCAAAAATCCCTCCTTTACCATCAGAATACATTAAAAAAGGAGATTGGGTAAGTCGTTGGTTCATGTGGCAAAAATACTGCTTAGTGATTAAATCATTGAAGGAAAGAAGACGACAGACAACTGACCACTGACAACGACTTCAGGATAAATTAATATTATTTTTATTGACCAAGCAAAGAAGCAGCAATATTCATCTTTGGTGGCGTCGCACCCTTCGCTTCAATCCCCATCAAATATTGTAAAAATGTTTTTTAGAAATCCAAAGCTGTCAACGCCTGTTTCGTAAAATCTTGCAGATGAAAAATGATAGTCCAAGTCATCTTTTGCTAGATTCCATTTCTCTGATACAGGATTAAAATGTATATAATCTAGTTTTTGTTTGCAACTTCACGACTGTAAATTTCTACACCTAACGAATCTTTTTGCCAAATTTCATGCTTCTTGTTGGATTGATTTACTTCGTAATGTTTTAAATTACCATTCGCTTTTAATTCTTTCAAAAACAAATGTGCCGAATGTTTTAGTAAACTCCCCTTTGGGGTTTCCTTACCATTTAAATTGTTTCGTTGCCAAATAAGATGAATATGGTTTGGCATTATTACGAAACCATAAACGGTTATTAATTCTTTATCTGATAAATATTTTAATGAGTCAACAATAATCTGTTTATTATTTGTTGCATCTAAAAGTGGCAGCCATTTATGGAACGTGGCTGTCCAAAAATATATTTTGTTTATTGCTGTGTATGATTTTCGCGGGTCACTAATTGCTTTAAGTTACATCTTTATTTAACTCAAGCATTGACCTAAGCGAACGGTGTGCCATTAACCGAGGCGGAGGCGCACAACATTTTAGCTTTACGAAAAAACGAAATTGAAAACACAAATATCTTTTGGAATTTCGGAAAGTAAACCTATTTTTTCGGTGACCGTAAGTTGTAGCGGAGAAGGTTTGGGGCTTTGAAGTTTTGATGCAATGTTGAGCAGTTGTTCCGGCTGTCTGTAGTACTCCTCGTCATTTCGCTGCGCTCATTCCTGTTGGGTACTACTGCCCATCCGGCGCCGTGTCCCGATATTTTTGTCGGGAGCCCTTGGGCGGTGAAGCTTTTTTGAGCTTTTATCGAAGCGAAGGTCTCGTGAGTCACGAGCGTGAGCGAAGAATTTTACATATGGCTGTAGGAAAATCTGAACATAAATATCTATTCCTGAATTCTGCTTTTTAACTCCATTCTGTTATGCAGAAATCGAACAATTAAAATTTGATTCTTTTTAACCTTTGTATAAAAAATTATATGATGACTTGCTTTAAAACCAAAGATGTTTTTATCAACTTCAATATAACTTTTGCCTAGGTTTGGATCAGCAGCTAATTCTTCACAATATTTCAGAAGAAGGTTATAATACATGTCAGCTTGTTTCTCGGACCAAACATTGAAGGTGTAATCCCATATTTCTGATAAGTCATTAACAGCTTTATTGGTAAGAATATAATTATCCATTCTACCTTTTGCTCGCTTTTAAAATTGCAAGATGATTTTTTGCACTAAAGTCCGAAGCTATGCCACTTTCTATACCATCCTCTAATGCTTTTTTAAGCGTTACAATTTTTATTTCTTCCTCCTCTAATAAACGCAGCCCCGCTCTTAACACTTCGCTTGCATTTTTAAATCTGCCAGTCGATACTCGTTCGTCAACAAACTCTTCAAAATGATTACCTAATGATATAGATGTATTCTTACTCATACTGATAAATTTTACTAAAGTTACCAATTATTGGTACTCTTTGTAAAATTGATGCAAAATTTTTAAAGGAGTTTGTACCATCCTTACGCGCTAGTGGAGATATGCAGTATAGCAAAGTGCGGATGGTTATCTGTGCTTAGCTTAATCCTTAATCTTAATTGCCGCACAGAAAGCCAAGCTACAAAACCTTCACATCATTTCTGCGCTAGAGGGCCGTCATGTCGCTGGGTTAGTTAGGCTGATTGCGAAAAGTATTTATCTGTGTCCAACAATTATTTGCCTGTAAGGTAATTTTGGCAGTCTGAAAGCAAAAAGTATTTGTCTGTACGGTAATATTGTCAACCTGTAAGCAAACATTGTGCGTCTGTAAGTAAATATTTGTCGTCTGGGTGTTAATATTATAAACCTGTGTCGAAAAAAGTACAGTCGGGTAGGTAGGTTTGAAATATTAGACTGTGTCTAACCACCCGACTGTATGAAATTACCTGTCCTTAACGTTAGTAAATTCAAGACCGCTTACCTGTTTGAACTGTGGGCTGCTTGCTCCGAAAACTGACTTCACATATTTTTTAACTTCCAACGCTGTTTGAACCAACCCTGTTACCGGATTGTACAAAATGGTATTACGGTTAATTCTTGCATTGCTCCAAACTGTGTAGGTGTTTACTATATCAGTATTGGAAGTTTTTAAACTGTCCAACTTAATTTGAAGTGTTGCTGTTTGTAACTCCTTTTCATTTGGTTTGTAGTTGGCATCCTGGGAAACGGCTTCTATTAACTTGGCAAAATGATCTATCAAACTATCATAGCTCTGCTGACTCGTAGAAATTGTTTTGTCTGTTGGTGTTGGTGCATTTGGGTCGGCTGGCGGTGCTGGAGTTTTTGATCCGCCATTGGCTTTTGCACCTTGTATTTTTCTGTTAATAGTTTTTGCATCGGCAACTGCTAATGCTGTTGCACCCGATACGGCTAAGGCATTTACAATTTTTGTAGCCAATGTTTTCAAGTCTTTAAATGCCAACTGCCTTGCGTTGGTGGCATTGTCAAAAGTTGTTTTACTTGTTTTGGATTGCTGTAAACTCGCTTTAGCGTTTGTTTGCAGCTCTTGAAGTTTTGCAATAGTTAAAGCCTCTTTACTTGGATTGTAAGATGCGCCATAACCATTGCAGAAGGAAATTAAATCTTCAAAGTTGGCTACATTTTTGGCGTGGCCTGTTTCGGATGTACTCGGCATAATAGTAAATTTTAGGGTGATTAAATTTTTACGACTATAAATATATTTTGGAAAAAAGTTAAATGCAATACCTCAAAGTGGTAGTTTTTTGTAAGGGAGTGTTAAAATAATCACAGAGTTTGAGTGCCTTGCAAATGTGCCTGACTTGGTGTGTGGGTTTAACCGATTGTTCTGGCGAATTCGGCATTTGAAATGTAACCGAATTTTTTGCCTCTATGGCCAATAAAGTTAATTGCGTTGGGAATTAATCTTGTATATAAATCAGATTCACGCCTAATAATTCTAAGTTCATAATCATATTCTGCTGTTCTTGTGATTGCAGCTAAATCACCTTCTTGAGCAATTTTTGTATATCTTAATTTTCCAGTTCCTAGTCTGAAATCCAAATTGTTTTCTGCTTCAAATGTTACCCTGCATTCGTTGTCAATTAAGTTAATGTCGATGTAATTCATATTGATTAAGGCAGAATAAGTCGCTTTATCTCCCCTTACATTTCTTATAGTCAATGCAGGAAAGAAGTCATATGAATCTTTACTAAGCCAAAAATATTGAGTTCCTAAACCTGCAGCATCTCCGGGATTTGCTTGTATTCGTGCAGTGTCAGCATGAACTAGTGTAATAAGCATTGTTACGTCCTGTTCTTCCTCTAGTTTAACTGTTCCACCAACTTCATCATAAAGTAGTTTCCATGAAGGATTAGCTTTGTCTTCTAATCTTGGTTCATAAATGTCCCAGTTTTGTTTAAAAAAGTTTTCCGTTAAGTTCTGCCATGAAAAACCCATTTGGTGAACATGGTCTTCTTCAAGAAATAACGACGCTTCAATATTTTGAGACATTCCTGGGCCTGTAAAATTTCCAGACGAAATAACTAGAGATTCACCTTTGTGAGAACTATGACCATAACATTTAGCATGTAAAAGCCTTTTTCGATTAATAACAAAAACTCTACAGCCGACTTCTAGCAATTGTTCAACAACCTGTTGACTTGATAATCTTTGAGAAGTGCTACCTCCTAAAAAGGCGACACAATTTCCGCCGTTATCAATATGATGTTTAAATGTATCATAAAATCTTACACCGCCATTATAGTTTGAAAATCCAGAAATGATATAGAAAGTTCCATCTCCCGGGGTCTTTCCTCTTACCCAAGCCTGTTCAAGCATGTGTAAAAGCCCTTTTGATTTAGGGTCTGTATTATAAACATTTGGGTGTATCGCAAACTGCATAATTCTATTTCTTAAATACGATTAATGATTCTTTTTGTACAGCATTTGATGAATTAAGGCCGTAACGTTGGTATGCATCTAGTTCAATTATTTCATGAACAGTGAAACCAATTTGCTTTCCAATGTAAGATAAGAATTTCGGTGTGTCAATATCTGTTCTCTCGCCTCCAATATTAGTATGGTTGTGCCCAACTATTAAACAAAAATACTTGTCTTTTTTTAATAACCTATGCACTTCTGTAAAAGCCAATCCCATATCATAGAAGTAGCGGTACAATAATGAAGGCAATGCTTTTTTTCTAAAGCCTTCACTCGGCTTTAATTTAGTATTTAGGTCAATGCAAAACGAGTGTATTTCTTTTGGAAGAGATTGTTTATTCTTCTGTAAAAAATGTTGCCATTTTTGTTGTTCAGATTTGGCTTTAAAATCCCTGCTTCCAATTAAATCACTTTCTAATGGCTTAATCTCTTTTGCCGAGATAAGATTAAGCCACACTAAACTAAGTCTTTGTGTATCGATGTATGGCAATGCAGTAGCATACGGAGGACTTGTTATTGCAAAATCGTAACTATTGTCTTTTGCAAACGCATTTACTTGTTTAGAGTTTTTTATATCAGCGTTGAATGCTTTATTTGAAGATTTAATTGGAATAAAGGAGGTTTGAAATTCCTTAAGATTTGAAACAAAAAAATCAATTGATGTTTTTAATTGTTGAATAAGTGGTGTTTCAGGAAAGGGAGAGAATCTTCTTCTAATTCTTAAATCAGAGGGCTCTTGAAGCGAATAATCCCTTAATAGATTACTAACTATAACTAGGAAAATATTCTTTATTGAATCATTTAATTCCAGAGCTGAAAATCTTAAAGCCTCGATATCTTTTAATATTTCAAGCGGAAACCAGTTCTTTAAATATTGTATTCTTTGGTCAGTATCATCAAGAATCAATTTGCTTTTAATGGATAAATATTTTTTGAAAAACATTTCCTTGCTCTTGGTAATCTCTATGGCCGAAACACTTAGGGCATCAATTTTTGCGTTTGCGATAAATACGGCTAAGGGATTAATATCTGTACCGTTTGCAGAAATATTATCATGTGCGGATTCGACTAATGTAGTTCCGCTACCACAGAATGGGTCAAGGATATTGTCTCCCGCTTTAACATTATAAATATTGAACAATGACCTCACTACTTGTGGATTAAATTTTCCTTTGTATTCATGCAAGCCGTGTACAGAATATCGAGTATTTTGTCTTTTATGTCTGATTATTGTTCCGCTTCCATTTTCAAAGTGAAATTGAATCGTTGGAAATATTTCTTTTTCGATTTCAGCATGTGAAAAATAAACTAACTTATTTATGCTATCGCTGTTCTTTAAACCGGAAATAAGAAGCCTGTCATCAAACTCCTTTAGCTGCTTCGGTTCTAGAAGTGATTGAACTTCTCTTACAGCAAACCTCTTTTCGTAGGGAAAAAATTTGTAGTTATGCCAGTATAGATTTATTTCCTGAGTTTTCATTTAACTATTTTCGAAGTATTACAATAAACTCATCTTTTATACGAGCATGTGACAGGTTGAATGACTTTCTTCCTGGCCTTATAACTCTTTTTAAAGTTGTAATGTGATTTAATCCCGCTTGTTTTCCAATGCTTGCTATGAGTTTTTCATTTTCAATAATTTTTCCATGAATTTTTGATTGTCCAATGACAAAACAAATAAATGCATCTTTCGCACATACATTCCATAAATGAGTAAACAACGTTTCCATTTGGATAATAAAATCATCCGCCGTTTGGTGATTCTTCTTAAAATAATGAGCTCTTGCACCTATTTCATTTTCCTTTACATCAATTGGGTCGTAACCTAACCACCACATTCTGTATTTATGATATAGCCAATACTCATAAGCATTGGGATACGGGGGTGATGTAATTACTAATCCGACCTTTTTACTAAAATCACTCTTTTCAAGTAGTAGGGAATTTTTGTTTATTACTTTTGAGGTTGTTTTGAGAATATTTTGATTTTTCGCTTTCCAAAGTTTTTCAGCTGAAAGTTTAAACAAGTTAAAAACATCATTTTTTCCCCATTGGTTTTCAACTGCTGCATATCTGGTATCGCTATCTTGATTGGATACTCTTACTATTATGCTTGATAAACAATATTTCAACGCATTTAAAATTAATTCGTTTTCTGTTTTGTTTATCTCATTTAGAATTATTGCTAATCCTTTTTGAACTTCCTTTTTAAACCAATGGTCAAGATTTGGTATTTGTGGAATCGCTATTTTCCCCTTATGGGCCGCACAATTATTTACTATCTCGTTTACTGTATTTAGAAATTCTGACGGCAGCTTTTGGGTTTTGACTTTTGAGAGAAGGCATGCGATAGGGTTAAGGTCAACTCCCACGGATTCAATTCCTGCTTTTTGTGATTCAACTAATGTAACACCACTCCCACAAAACGGGTCTAGAATTATTGTATTTGGAGGAATTGGAAGGTTTGATATTAAAGTTCTCGGAATTTCCGGTATAAACTTAGCTGGGTAAGGATGTATTGAATGAATAGCTTCAGCAGTTGAATCCTGAAAGTCCCAATTTAAATTTTCCAATTTCTCTTTTAAATCTATTTCTGTTAATATCATTTTCTCGTCTTTCCTTTTGATTTCAAATATTCTATTTTTTCTTCTGCAACTTTCAATATGTCGATTGAACTTTCTTCATCTAACAACTCATAAACTACTTTGTCACTTACAAAACTGATATGAAGTTCTTTTTTGTCAGCTTTGAATATTTTAGAAAGCTTATCGATCATGTCGGGATTAGCTTTCCGTTCGTTTCTTTCAATTTTGCTTAATGTTGATTGGTCAATATCAAGCAATGCTGCAAGCTTCCTTAATGGCATACCATCATCCTCACGAAGTTTGCGAAGTGTCTCACCAAAAGTTTGTTGTGTTACCATAGACAAGTTTAAGTCTTGACAATAATTGTCCAAATATAAGGTGTCTGAACTTGAAATACCAAATATTTTAGCAACAACTTTAGCTTGTTACTAAAATGTCGATTGTTGATGATGATAAATTTTCTGCTGATGTTTGAGGTGAAGCTCATAAGAATTCCCTCAGCTGGGTGGTGGGTGGGCTTTGGGCGTTGGCATTTTTAGCTCTTTGCAAGGTTGGCTTTGTGTCGGGGTTCTGTGCGCCTTGCAATGTGCTAAAAATAGCGTGGGTCGTGTCCGGCAAAGTCATGGGTGCTTAAATATGTACGAAATGCTGAAATAGGCGGATTCTAGTTTCTAACGCAACTTTTTTATTAAAAGTAGGTGTTAGTTTTTTATAATCAAAATATGGTTTTTGATAGTCCATTTTATCCACTAGCGACGTCGCTTTGCAGCTATGGGGCTGCCAGCTAGTCCCTGTGGATAAAACTATCTTTTTTATACTTCAAGGAAGTATGGTAGTGAGATTTTTTTGTCA
>JBJXGU010000381.1:0-4967 GCA_046160245.1 Bacteroidia bacterium | reverse complement strand
CATGACAATCGTTAGTTTTTTTTGTCCAAATTAATTTTTAAGATACTTATTTGGAATGTTAGTCGGATGATATTCGATTCCGTAATTTGCTTTTAACAATAATGACACAACTTCATAAATTTGCTTCTCCGTCCGCTGGAATTGCCGGAGAAGTCCCATCATGGCATAGCTTATAGGATTGACAGAAGGAATGAATGTCTCCCATTCATAACCTTTGCCCCAAACAAGTCCTTTTACTGTTAATGTCAAGTCCGCTTTTTTTGAGATCAGAAAATTCATAACGTCAATGCACTTATTCGCATCTTGATTTACAGTATGAAAAATCGGAGTGTGTCCCCCGAAACCATTGGCGTCAAGTCCCGCTTTTGAGTTTATGTCAGCTCCGTGTTTTATAAGAATCTCTGCACAAGCTAGATGATTGTATTCAGCACAGACATGTAATAACGAGACTTCGTAAAGAGGTGTGAAAGTACAATCAAATGAGTATTTCTTTAATAATACATCTTTACGAGAAGCTAACTGAATGTCAAGTTGATTAGAATCGTCCAATAAAACAGATAGCAACACTTTATCGTCAAATTCCAATCCGTAGTCCACAAACACCTTAACACATTTCTTAAATGATGGTCCACGGGTGTACATGTTAATCAGGTCGTAGATAAGGGGTTTATCATTAATCATTTGGTTAGGACTAATTCCATTCTCAAAACACTCCTTTATTTCTTCCACGGAGTGTAGTTCAAATGCTGTTATGATTTTATTTAAATAGTCCATGTAAAAATTCCTTTTAGTCCAAACTACTAGCGGAAACTAATCTATTCGCTTTGGCCGACACTGTCCACGGAGTCAGCGAATGAGCTACAACAATTAGATATAAAACACTCTTTTTCTGGTGGCACACTCCTTATCCGCAAAACTAAGTTAATTTAATTTTTGGTTTGAAAGATGTTGAGTGGGCAACTGCCCCCGGACGCTGGAAATAGTTAAGCACAAGCGGACACTTGCGCTAGTTGAGGGCTAAAGTATTATGTCCATATATTTTCTATTTACTTGATTTCATTGCTTTAACAACTTTCAGTGATTTGTCTTTTGAGAGTTTTTTATACTCAGCACTTTCAGCGCCAAAGATTGCCATTTTTCCGTCCATGTCGTTATGAACGCCCCAACCATAACGCTTTGTTAATGGTGATGCACGAAAACAAGGCTGTCCTTTTGAGAAAAATTGTTCCCTTGCTTTTTTGTATTCACTTTTTGTTAGGTCATTACGGTCAGCATACACTTGAAACAAAAAATGTCGTCCGAAGTGAATTTATAAGGATTCTTTTTTACCATTTCAAACTGAATATTTGCCACAGTTTTTGCGTCCCCTTTTGTTGGTGGAACTTCTCCGTTTGTTGTTGGGCAGTCGTCCGCAATTTCTATAAAAGTGTCTTTGTAATTAGTTGTATGTACTTTCATTTTGTCAAAATGTTTATTGCATACTATGTCGTCTTTAAGCTGACCGCTAACAATTAGATATAGACACCCTTTTCCAGGTGGCACATTCCTTATCTGCAAAACTAAGGTAATTCAAATTTTTGGTTTAAACATGTGGAGTGTGCAACTGCTACGGGGCGCTGGAAATAGTTAAGCACGAGCTTGAAGCTTGCGCTAGGTGGAGACTAATGTAATAATAATGTTAGCGTAAATCTCAGATGGAATTATTGTCTCAATTTTGATTTATGAACAAAATCCAATCAATTCTCCTGTCTCTGGCTGTTATTTGTTGTGCTATTTGTTTGGGTGGTTGCAATTGCTCGAATGTTGATTGCACTTCTGATACGGCATTTAATTTCAAGTTTGTGGACAAAGTAACAGGAGCAGATCTTATTTATGAGAGAGGCGTATCATTAGACCAATTTAAGTTAACATTGGTATCAACAAGCACTCAAATTCCTATTGAAAAATTTGAATCAAACAAATCATTGTTTTTCACATTTACTCCATCTGCTCTTGATTACAGAATTGAATATCAATCACAGGTGATTATGATCACTTTAAAGGTAACGGCCATCGACAAAGAATGCTGTGATGGATACGAGGTAACAAGTATCAGCAGTAATTTTGAAACATTCCAAGACGGTGATAGCAAACTATTCGTTTTAAAAATGGACATATGAAATAAAAAATTAAGCTAGTTTTCTTGATGTTAATTTGTTCAATGTGTTCATACGCACAGATTGATGAGCAATGTATTCCACAGTATCCGGACTCAACAGCGATAGTAAATTTGCCTTGGTACGGAAACAATCAATTTTCCTTCAGCCGACAGAGTCCCCGAGGCGGGAGACTCTGCGAGGGAATAATTTTGGTTTGAAACATCTTGAGTGTGCAACTGCCACCGGGATTCTGGAAATAGTTAAGCACAGGCGAGGCGCTTGTGCTAGGTGGGTTTTATCTCTTGTCCAATAAATAACAAAGTATTTGTGTGCGGAATACAAATATGGATTTCACGCATTCCATAGTCTCGATCAAATGGTTCTCTTGTTTTTATGTTCTTAACTTTGTCTTTGATTGTTGCCCAAAGGCCGTCAACATTGTCTACCTCTAAGTAAAATTCCATTTGCCCAATATCCTCTCCTGCTCGTAATATGTGGATAGTCAAGTTGTCCTTTTGATAAACTGCGTATGTGTCAGTGTGCATTACGGATGAAAATCCCAAAACACTTTTAAAGAAGTCAACCGTCTCTTCTATATTGAAGGAGGGTATCATTGGGCTTAAAAAAAATGCCTTATACATTTTCAGACGCAGTAGTTAGATGTCAAATTCGCTGTCAGTACTAAGGTAATTCAATTTTTGGTTTGAAACATGTTGCGTGTGAAACTACCACTGGACGCTGGAAATAGTTAAGCACAAGCAAGAAGCTTGCGCCAGGTGGTATAATTTAACAGTGCATCTTATTCAAATGGCCTGAAGACAAATAAGTGTTCGTACTTATTTGATTTCACCATACCTTCATCATAACGATGAATTGTTAACTCGAAAGCCTCCTTACTTTTGAATATCCCTGTTAAAATATAGGTCTGTTTTAAGTTAGGTCCTATGGTTGAAATGGTAAATTCATCTTTATCCGCGATAAAAAATCCAGACTGTCGCTCTTCCAGGTTTTCATAATCAAGCAACTTTCGGATTACTTCTATTGACTTAGATTCCGTTGTTGTTTTAAGTATAATGCCATCCGGATAAAATCTGATGTAGGTAGAATACACATCACCAATTTTAGATTCATACATTCCATTATATTTAATCGGCTGACTGTAGGAGTTTGCAGCCCCGATTAAGAATAGTATAAAAATTATAGCTCTCATTTTTGTTTTATGTGTGAAGCACTCTAAAGGCTAAAGATTGTCTAACATCCTTGATGATCATAAAATTTAAAGAGTTCTTTTTCTTTCTCAGGTTAAAAAAATTCGCGCTTCGCTCGATTACTAATTCTCCTTTTCCTGTATTTGCCGTAAACGATAATAACAATTACAATTATTATTGTGGTTATTAATAAAGTTAGTAGTTGGTCTTTCGTATCAGGAACTGTTTTGATAATGATGTAAATTGCAATTTGAAGTATCACGATAACTATAGATGCTAAAACTAGTGCAGTTTTTTTATTTTTCTTTAATATCTCTTTGTCAAGATTTTCCATTTGTGGAATGTCATTTTAAAATAAGTCTATTAAAATTACTCTTACTTTTTCCGACCCAGCGACTTACCTACAAAGTCTAGCTATGAGCCGTTATTTTGGCCTTTAAAAATAATTAATAAAACAATGGTGAAGGACATTTATCTGCCGCAATGGAATGGAGGCATGACCAAAACGAGCTCAGGTTTTCTTACCCACTATTCTGAGATATAGAATTGTTGGACGGAGACCAACCATAACAGTGGTAGTTGCAAACGCTGACAAAAGTAACTATTTCACCTTATTGAATTTTCTGCTTACAGAACTTCTCCAATTTGAAAAATATGCCGGCAGAATGCTACTTCTGAACAACAGCCAAGTCAAAGTAATTGTCAGACTAATACCAAAAATCAGTTTAATGTATTCCATACTCAATCTTAAGTTTAATAGTTGTTTATTTTTATTTCTTCGTCAGTTTGTATCGTAAATGTGTTGTTAAATCTGACGGTATCACCTCTACTATTTGAATGTCATATATATCTTTGCCAATGCTGTCAAAAAGTCGAATACCGCTACCCAAAAAAACAGGGGCAATATGAATAAAAAATTCATCCACAAATCCTGCATTTAGAAATTGTTGGATAGTGTTGGCGCCACCTTGTATTCTTATGTCTTTTCCTTTTGCTGATTGTCTTGCTTTATTCAAGTCACTTTCTATTCCGTCATTTATGAAGTGAAAAATTGTCGTCCCCTCCTGAACCCAAGGTTCTCGCTTTTCGTGTGTTAACACATAGACATCAGCTTTATATAAGTCATTTGGCCAACTAGCTTCGCCTTCCTCAAACATGCGTTTTCCCATGATGAATGCACCTGTTCGTTCAATTGTCTGTCTAATAAATTTTCCATCAGGTCCATCTTCTTTTCCTCCTTCGAATCCTAAGTATTCCCAGAAAGCCTTTTGATTAAACATCCACGAATGAATTTGTCCTGAAACACCACCCATAGGATTTTTAGGACTTCTGTTATCGCCAGCGAAAAAGCCGTCAAGGGATATTCCACTGTCAAAAATTATTCTGCTCATATTTTATTTTTTCAATTGTTGTATAAGTTTTTTGTCCATTTCATTAACTGTCGGAACAGTCGCTCTACAAATGCCCGCTAACAACTAGATATAAAACACCCTTTTCCAGGTGTCACACTCCTTATCCGAAAAACTAAGGTAATTCAATTTTTGGCTTGAAATGCCCAACCGCCAGAGGCCTCTAAGCGGGAGACTCTGCCGAGAATTAGGCCTTCGGTGGCCATTTTACG
>JBJXGU010000380.1:0-7645 GCA_046160245.1 Bacteroidia bacterium | reverse complement strand
AATGTTAAGAAGAAATCATGCTTTTTGTAATGTTTTGCCCAAATTATTCTAAACCTGAGGAGTACTAAACGTGTTAAAAGAGGCAATTGTAACTAATAAAATGAAGCAGATACCAACTATGCCTCCTCACATTCAGGAGAAATTTGAAGAAGAAATTAAGGTGGAGATTATCCGTCAGCAAACCGAAGAAGAGTTAAAGTCTAACCCTGTTTATCAGGAGTTTTTCAATAATTATAATGAGGCTAGCGTGGAGAGTTTCATCCGAAACTATGCCCGTCGCAAAGCCTTTTATATGACTCGTGGTCAAGAGTACATCAGCCAAGAGGAACAAGTGGCCTTTCGTCATAAAATGATTGCTGAGGAAGGCTTATGGGCCATTCAGCAAAAGAAATTGTTTAATCTTCAATGTCAATGGCGAGCGGAGTTGATCAAATTGAAAGGCGTTGAGCATAGCTCACAGTTTCATTTGCTCTCGGCAAACATCCAGCATTGTCCGTACATAAGTCCGGTGAGCAAGGCAGAGATGGAATTATATGTAAGTTTTCTACGTTCAGGTCAGGCAGGTACTCATTTGAGTTATGATAACTGGCAGGATTATGAGACTTTCAAAGCCGAATATCAAGCCGATTATATTCCGTCTATCGATGATATGGAAGATTCACACATGCCGGCATGGTATCGTTATTATGATGAGCATATGTCGACTAGCACGTTGTTAGAGTTACCGGATGTGCGTGGTGACAAGGAAAACCGTTACCGTTCCATTTCTCGTCAGCGTCAGTTAGACAAGATGAAAAAATCGAAGGAAGCGAAGCAAGTTGATGCGCGTCCTTACCTTAGCATTTACGATGTAGAAACAGTAGAGAATTTTGTAAAGCAATTCGAAGATCGTAAGCTCTTGAAATATTGCAAGGCAGTGGAAAGCTTCCAGCAGCAGTTAGATGAGCATATGGAGTTGGATGAGGCCCTAGAATCATTACGCCAATCGAATTGTTCGGTTAGTATCAAGGCGAATAAAGATTGGAAGTCGGCGATTATTGAAGCGGCACAACGATTCGAATTTTCACAAATTGCGTCATTGATGTCGGCGGTACATCAGGAGTATGTTATTCGCATAGAGAATAGCATTAATTTCCAACAAAGCTTAATCGACAAAAAGCGCGAAGAGTACGCCTATCAAATATGCGAAAACGCAAAGAGACAAATTTTAGAGGGAAGAGGGATTTTAGGCGAACCAGAGAACTTTCGCTTTTAATTTCTAGAACATATTGATTAGAATCCTGGGCGGTAAATTATTTATCGCCCACTTTTTATTTGTCGCCATTTCTATACTTTATGGAACACAGATTTATTAAGATGGTTAAGATTTTTTATGATTTTTTAAAAATGCATAATGCTTTATCATTAGAACACAGATGACACGGATTAAGCAGATTTTTGCGGATTTTTTTTAGTTGAGTATTCGCGAATTGGCGTATTCGAATATTCGTAATTCGTACATTCGTATCGATTCGTAATTCGTAACCTTAGTCGTAATCTCAATCAATCTTAAACACCTCCCCCTCTATCGCCAACTCCGTATTTTCAAAAACGGTTTTAGCTTCTTCAAGGAGTGGTTCAATGTCTTTGTAACGGGCTGAAAAATGTCCTATGACGAGCTTGCCTGCATTTGCTTCTTTTGCTACAGTTGCTGCTTCTTTTGCTGTGGAATGAAAGGTGGCTACTGCTCGTTCTTTCATCTCGTGTAGGAACGTGGCTTCGTGGTAAAGTAAGTCGACGTTTTTGATGTCTTCGGCTAACTCGGGATTGTATAAGGTATCAGAGCAAAATGCATACGAGCGACTGGGTTGTGGATCTTCGGTTAATTCGAGATTGGAAATGACGTTGCCTTCTGAATCGACAAAATGATCGCCGGCTTTGATGCGCGTGTATTGGGTAAAGGGAATGTTATGCTCTTGAAGTTTATCTACTTTGAGTCGACGCGGGCGGGGTTTTTCTCCGAAGACGAAACCGGTACAAGGAATGCGATGGTTTAATACGATGGAACGCACATAAATTTCATCGTCTTCAAAAAGAATTTCAGGAGCGTAATGTCGGATGTGATGAAAGATGAGATTGTATCTTAAAACCGTTTGCGAGGCTCTCAGATGCATTTCGATGATGTCCATCAAATCTTGCTGACCAAAAAGATGCAAGTCGGTAGAGCGGCCCTGTAAATGATAAGTGGACAATAAGCCAATCAACCCCAAATAATGATCGCCATGTAAATGACTAATGAAAATATGACTGATGCGATGGTAACGGATCTTGTACTTCAGCATTTGCATCTGCGTACCTTCTCCACAATCGATTAAGAAATGTCGATCACGAAAGACAAGAAGTTGGGAAGTAGGGTGACGATCGTAAATGGGAGTAGCAGAACTGCTCCCGAGTATGGTGAGTTCAAACCCCATACTTACTTTCGAGAAATAACGAGACGCTTAGTTAAGGTTTCACCATTGAAAGTCATGGAGTACATATATACTCCCGGTGCTAAATCACGGGTATCAAAACGAAGCTCGTTCTCCCCTTGATCTGGAGTTAGTAAACTTCTGTACACTTCTTTTCCGATGAGATTGAATAAGCGAAAATCTATTTCACCACGAGAAGGAACAACATAACGAATGTCAGTAAACTCTGCGCATGGGTTCGGTGAATTTTGATTCATGAAAAATCCTAAGCCTGTACTTTCATAAATAGAAGAAACAGAACCTGTAACATCAATAAAATAATAACTTAAAGTATCTACTTGTGTAGTTGGCTGCCCAAATACAGTACCGATAGAAGTAACGACAGCTGTTAAAGTATAATTTCCGGCAACCGTAGGCGTACCACTTATGTCAGCGCAACCATTGCTATTACCGGGAAATAAACAACTGGATGGATTACATGCGTAAGTTAATCCAGGAGGTAATCCCGTTAACGAATTTAGCTCGACAGAAACTACAGGAACATTAATAATCAAACCTGGTAATACTTCAACAGGTGTAGTTGCGGGCACAAAAATTTGAAGCACTTGACTATAAATTGCACCCACAGTACCTGCGGATAAACCGGTAGCACTATCAGGAGTAATTCCAGGTGTTGTATTACCTGTATTAGGAACGCACTGAGCTTGGATTTGTAAAGTACTCAATACGGCAAAACAGATCAGGAGTATGGTTTTCTTCATAAACTATAGTTTCAAGCTATAAAGATACTAAATCATTCTTTGATATTCCTTTCAATTTTATCTTCTATTTTTCTTTCTTCTTCAGTTTCATTGATAAAATCGATCGCATCGTTCGCCGTAAGGGCTAAATTCAGCACCTGATCGAGCTGTGATATCTGAACTAACTTCATAACGGTATCACTTAATCCAGTGATAACAAATAATCCGCTCGAGTTACGGCATAAGCGGTTTCCCACTAAAATTGCACTTAAACCCGACGAATCGCAATAAAGTGATTCTTCCAGATCAAGAATGATATTATTAAAGCCTTGTGTGTTTAGCAAGAGTAACTCTGACTTCAGCTCGGCTGCTATCAACGTATTTAGCTTTTGCTCGTGGAGTTTGATCACCACATATTTTTCGGTTTTATCTAGGCTAAAGTGCATATATCTATTTTTTTCAAATGTAACCCTTGATAAATGAAGATGCAAGCCCCTCGATAATCCTTTGTTAACGTTGGATTGTTCAAATCCCTCGCATCTGCGCCAAGAGAAAAAGCACTGCCATTCGAATGGCTACCCCATTTTCTACTTGATTTAAAATGATGCTATGTTCACTGTCGGCAATGTCGCTGGTGATTTCTACTCCTCGATTTATTGGTCCAGGATGCATGATTACCAGCTGCTTACCTATCCCATCTAACAAGCGCTTATTCAATCCATACAACATGGAGTATTCTCTTAAGGAAGGGAAATAGCGAATATCTTGGCGCTCGAGTTGGATTCTTAACATGTTAGCAACATCGCACCAAGCCAGAGCCTTTTTTAAATCATGCTCCACGATTACGCCTAATGAGCTCATGTATTTGGGAATAAGGGTGACGGGTCCGCATACCATCACTTCAGCACCTAATTTTTGGAGACAAAGAATATTACTCAAAGCCACTCGTGAATGGAGAATGTCGCCTACAATCACCACTTTCTTCCCTTCTACTTGTCCGAGTTTTTCACGAATTGAAAATGCATCCAACAAGGCTTGGGTAGGATGCTCGTGGGTGCCATCTCCGGCATTAATGACATTGGCCTTGATGTGTCGAGCCAAGAACATCGCCGCGCCTGGCTTCGGATGGCGCATTACCACCATATCCACTTTCATCGCTAAAATATTATTGACGGTATCGACCAAAGTTTCTCCTTTGCTTACCGATGAACCGGAAGCGGAGAAGTTAACCACATCGGCACTCAACCGCTTTTCGGCTAACTCAAAACTAAGTTTTGTACGGGTAGAGTTTTCAAAAAAGATATTGGCAATAGTGATGTCGCGTAAAGAAGGAACTTTCTTGATGGGGCGATTGATGACATCTTTAAAATTATCGGCAGTTCTAAAAATAAGTTCTATATCCTCCTTGGTGAGGTCCTTTATTCCTAGTAGGTGTTGAACGCTTAACTGCTCGATCATGGAATTATTCTTCAGAGATTAACCAGACACCCTCTTCTTCGTTTTCGCGATTCAAATTCACTTTAACTTTTTCGGAAGAGATGGTATCTATGGATTTGCCTATATAATCAGGTTCAATGGGTAATTGTCGGCTAAATTTTCGGTTGATGAGGACCAATAACTCTACACGAGAAGGTCGACCAAAAGCTAAAAGGGCATCTAACCCAGCACGTATAGTTCGTCCTGTAAAGAGCACATCATCAATCAACACCACTCTTCTATCCTCTACAATGAAGTTCATTTTATTAGCACTGGGTACGATGAGGTCACGGCGGCGAAAATCGTCGCGAAAAAAGCTTACGTCCAGTTCTCCGTATTGAATTTTGGAATCGGGTTGGATGTGTTGAATGCGCTCAAAGATCAATTTTGAAAGAATAATGCCTCGGGGTTGAAGCCCTATGATGACTGTATCGGCAAAATGATCGTGGTTTTCAATAAGCTGATAGCAAAGACGATCGATAGTAATAGCCAATAACTCTTTATTGAAAATGAGTTTGCTATTGGTTGGCATGGGCTCAAAATTAATAAAAAACAAAAAGCAAAAACAGTTAACCCCACAATTGTCATTAGAAATGACAATTGTGCCATGAAGCTTTGGTCGACATCGAAAATCCACAGGGCGACGAATTCATTGATAATTCAATGAATTGTCGGGGTTAACCCTGACATTGATTTTGAAGCAATTCATACTTTCGTTTTAACAATATTAACTGAATTATTGCTTCAAAATCAATCGTCAGCCCGTAGGGCAAAAAAGTCAAATGACTTTTTTGGGTTAAAATACAAAAAGGCCACCTGACGGTAGCCTTTTTGTAATTTATTGTACGAGGATCTTAGTTCTCGTCTTTCTTTTCAGAACCTTCCAATGAAGTTTTAAGAGCAGCTAAAGATGCGATATCTCCAAGAGTAGATTTTTCTTGATTATCCTTAATCTTCTTCACAGCTTTTGCTGTTGTACCTGCTTCTTTTTCACGCTCACCCGACTCTGCTTTCTTTGCTTCTTGTGCTTTTTCGTCGAAGATACGAGTATGAGAAACTACAATTCTGCGGTTCTCTTTGTTGAATTCAATTACTTTGAAATCTAACGTCTCGTGCTCTTTAGCAACCGTTCCATCTTCCTTCGTTAACTGACGGTAAGGAGCGAATGCTTCAACACCGTAAGTAGTGAAGATTACAGCAGCACCTTTATCCGTTACTTTTCCTATGGCACCATTATGAAGACTGTTCAAAGCGAATAAACCTTCATAAGTATCCCAAGGGTTATCTTCTAATTGCTTATGACCAAGACTTAGACGACGGTTTTCAACGTCAACTTCTAACACAATTACTTCTAACTCTTCACCAATTTTGGTGAATTCAGCAGGATGCTTAATTTTCTTGTTCCAGCTTAAATCACTGATGTGAATTAATCCATCTACCCCTTCTTCTAACTCAACAAACACTCCGAAATTAGTGAAGTTACGCACTTTCGCTTTGTGTTTAGAAGACACAGGATACTTGGATAAAATTTCTCCCCAAGGATCAGGAGTAAGTTGCTTCAATCCCAATGACATTTTATGTTCATCACGATCGATGCTCAATACCACTGTTTCCACTTCATCACCCACTTTTAAGAAATCTTGTGGGCTACGTAAGTGTTGAGACCATGACATTTCAGAAACGTGAATCAATCCTTCCACACCTGGAATGATTTCAACGAATGCACCGTAGTCAGTTAAAACTACTACTTTACCTTTCACTTTATCATTCGCATTTAAGTTCTGATCCAATGACTCCCATGGTTGAGCAGTCAATTGTTTTAAACCAAGCGCAATTCTCTTCTTTTCTTCATCAAAATCAAGAATAACCACATTGATACGATCATCTAATTTCAACACCTCTTCTGGATGGTTAATACGTCCCCAGCTAATATCTGTAATATGCAATAAGCCATCAACACCACCTAAGTCCATGAAGACACCGTAAGACGTAATGTTCTTAACAGTTCCTTCAAGTACCTGGCCTTTCTCCAGCTTACTCATGATTTCTACTTTTTGCTTCTCGAGTTCGTTTTCGATCAACACCTTGTGCGATACAACAACGTTCTTGAACTCTTGATTGATTTTTACAATCTTAAACTCCATCGTTTTTCCAACGTAAACGTCATAATCACGAATCGGCTTCACATCAATTTGTGAACCTGGTAAGAAAGCTTCAATTCCGAATACATCCACGATCAATCCGCCTTTGGTGCGGCATTTCACGAAACCAGTTACGATTTCATCTTTCTCGAGAGATCCATTCACACGATCCCATGATTTCATGGCGCGTGCTTTTTTATGAGAGAGAATCAGCTGACCGTTTTTGTCTTCTGCTGTCTCTACATAAACTTCAACCGTATCCCCAATTTTCAAATCGGGCATGTGGCGGAATTCAGTTAATGGTACTAAACCATCACTTTTGTAGCCGATATTGATTACCGCTTCCTTGCTTGTAAGACCGATGATTGATCCTGTAACAATTTCACGTTCCAATACCGTGTTAAGCGTTGTATCATACAAAGCTTCAAGCTTCACGCGCTCATCTGTTTTGTATGAGTCGAAAGCTTTACCTGAATTATCCCAATCGAAATCGTTAGGATCAGGCGTTGCAAAGTTTACTTTAGAGCTATGCTCCGATGTATTTGTAGTTGTTGCCATCTATACAATAGACTTCCAGCAGGAATGGCCTGCGGAAGGGTTGCAAAGTTAAGTAAACTTATTAAAAGTGCAAATAAATAAATGAATTGATTTTCAACCAAATATAGTAAACGAAGCGAATAAATTCAAGCAGTTTAATCCTAAAATGGATGGGAAGTTTTACAAAGAAATGCAATTTCGTTAAAAACTAGCAACGGCAATGAATAAATAAAATGCAATTGTATTTTAATGATGAGTCCGCCCGAGCAAAAACTGAAAAATTTCAGTTTTTGCTCGGGCG
>JBJXGU010000379.1:0-13493 GCA_046160245.1 Bacteroidia bacterium | reverse complement strand
ATTGGGCCGAAAGTGAGGTCGTGAATAAAATGAAAAGCAGAAGGAGTCGAGGCATAGGTTAATTGGTTGTGGATATAAAGTTAGGCAATTATTGAATGATTAATTTGATCATTTCCAAATCGAACGTATAAATTTATGGACATGACCCCAGCGGGGTCAACCCTTATTAGAAAAAGAAATACATTTTTTTATCCTGACCCCAGCGGGGTCACACAACCGTTCGGGAACAAACGCCAATGTTCTACGACGATGTGCAACCCCGCTGGGGTTGGGTTATTATTATATATTTGCTTCGCTAATGAGGTTGAATCCCTATGGGATTCTGGAATCAGAAAAATGAAAATTGAAAAGTAAAGAGTTTAAATTGCACTAAACACATCAATTAAAACTAAATTTATTTCCAGATAGCTAACGAAACTCCATTCATATCCCAATAGCTATCGAGACTGCAATCCTGACTAATATATATTCACCTCGGGATTAATCTCCACCCCAAATTTTTCAAAAACGCTTTTTTTGATGTCTAATGCTAACTGGTAAACTTCGGTTCCCGTTGCTCCACCATAGTTGACCAATACTAAAGCTTGGTCTTTGTGTGAGCCGGTATGTCCAACCACTTTTCCTTTCCATCCACATTGCTCAATCATCCAACCTGCTGCTAGTTTCATGCTACCGGTGGATGTCGGATAGGCGACAACGTTAGGATGCTCCTGCTTTATTTTTTCAAAATGTTCATTGGTTATTTCTGGATTCTTGAAAAAGCTTCCGGAGTTGCCCAATATTTTGGGATCGGGTAATTTACTTTGACGAATGCTGATCACGGCATCGCTCACATCTTTAACTGTAGGAGAAACTACACCACGCGCTGCTAGTTCTGCAGAGATGGCTCCGTAACTTGTATTTAATTGAGGATGTTTACTGAGTTGGAATGAAACGGAAGTAATAAAGAATTGATTTTTTAATTCATTTTTAAAAACGCTTTCACGATATCCGAATTTGCAATCGGCAGCGGAGAATTTTTGAATTTCCAATGAAGACAAATTCATAGCTTCCAATTCGTAAAATGAATCTTTCAACTCCACTCCATACGCCCCGATATTTTGCATGGGTCCCGCTCCTACGCTACCTGGAATTAAACTTAAATTTTCAATTCCACCATACCCTTTCTCTACCGCCCACAACACAAATTGATGCCATACTTCACCCGCTCCTACTTTCACAAAAATTGATTCATCATCTTCTTTAAAAATTTCAATGCCCTTCAATCGATTCAACAATACAACTCCTTTCACGGATTGAGTAAATAAAATATTACTACCTCCTCCTAATATCAACTTCGATTCGTTCTTCAATGATTCATCTTGTAATACATCACGAAGCTCATCCACCGATTCGATGGTTAATAATCCATCGGCATTCACATCAATTCCAAATGTATTGTAAGGCTGAAGGGAACTGTTTTCTTTTTTAATCATGGTAGATGGAATCACAATTTCAATGGGTTACTAAACTAATTCAACATTAATAATTATATTTATCCTCCCAACGCAACTTCAAAAAATTGCGAATTTCTTTTTCACGTGCATTATCGCTCGGCTCGTAGAACTTCATTCCTTTCAATCGATCGGGCAAATACTCTTGTTTCGAAAAATTCATTTCGAAATCGTGCGCATACCGATATCCACTTCCGTAATCTAAGTCCTTCATCAGCTTTGTAGGCGCATTTCTCAAGTGTAATGGAACGGGTGCGTCTCCATGTTCCTTCACTGCCTTCTGCGCACCTTTTAATGCCATATAGCTTGCATTGCTTTTTGCAGAGGTTGCCAAATACGTAACGGCGTGAGCTAAGTTGATAGTACACTCTGGATATCCAATCATTTCCACTGCCTGAAAACAAGCCAATGCAATCAGCAAGGCATTGGGATTGGCATTTCCAATATCTTCAGAAGCCAATATCACCATTCTTCGTGCAATAAACTTAGGATCTTCTCCACCTTCTACCATGCGCGCTAACCAATACAACCCCGCATTGGGATCGGAGCCACGAATGGATTTAATGAATGCAGAAATAATATCGTAATGCTGTTCACCGCCTTTGTCATAAGCAGCGATTCGTTGTTGTGCAATGCGCATCACCATTTCATCGTTAATGATGACAGGATCTTCGGTTGAAAAATTAATAACAAGTTCCAATAAATTTAACAGCTTCCGTGCATCTCCTCCCGAGAGTCCGTACAATGCTGTTTTCTCTTTAATTTCTACTTTTCTTTTATTTAAAAACTCATCTTTTTGAAGAGCACGTTCTACTAACAAATCCAAATCTTCTTCACGTAACGTTTCTAAAATATAAACTTGACTCCTCGATAATAATGGTCGAATTACTTCAAAAGATGGATTTTCAGTGGTAGCACCAATCAATGTAATGATACCTTGTTCCACAGCGGCCAATAAAGAATCTTGCTGCGATTTATTGAAACGATGAATCTCATCGATAAACAAAACTGACTTTCCTTTTTCTTTTGCACTCGCAATCACATCGCGAATATCTTTCACGCCTGCATTAATTGCACTCAAGGAAAACATGGGTAAGCCTAAATCTTTTGCTAAGATGGATGCCAACGTTGTTTTACCAGTTCCCGGGGGACCCCAAAAAATAATAGAAGGTAAATTTCCGTTTGCTGAAAGTCGTTTCAAAACACCATCGTCGCCCGTTAAATGTTTTTGTCCAACAACATCATTTATGGTGATGGGACGCATGCGTTCGGCAAGAGGTATTGCATCATTCATCATGGAAGACTGATGTCTTTGGCAATGCCTTTAATAGTAAACTCGACGCGATTATTGGTTTCGTGATCTTCTTCAATACACAAAATTCCATTTACACATTTATTCAACAATTTAGTTTCACCATAGCCTTTTGCTGTAAGTCGGGAAGCTTTTACACCTTGACTCACTAAAAAGGAAACCACTAATTCTGCACGTTGCTGTGTCAGGTTAATATTATCCGCATCGGCACCACGTGAATCCGTGTAAGCACCCATCTCCACGCTCACTCTTGGATTGTCGTTTAAGAAAGTCAACAAACGTTGCAAGGCCTCTGTTGAAGTTGGTTTCAACTCTAACGTTTTCTTCTTAAAACTGATCCCTTGCCAAATAGTAGGTTTCTCTAAAATGATTTTACGGAGTTCGATGGGATGATCTAACACTTCGGAAAATTTAATTCCTACAGTACTCACTTCCGAATTAATCAAATAATAATCGGGATGATCAATGGTAAACTTGTAACTCCTCTCGGGATGTAATTCCAATTTAAGTCCGCCCACCGAATTGGTGGTATATGCCTTTAACAATTTTCCTTTTGAAAATACTTTTACTTCGGCATTAGCAATTGACGTTTTAGATTTGCCATCTGTCACCTTCATCGCAAGAATTAACTGCGGTGGATGCTTTTCAAAACTGTATATTTTATCAACCAATCCATTTCGGTTGGACGAAAAATATCCATTAATTCCTGTGGAGTCCATAATAAAACTAAAATCGTCATGCGAAGAATTGATAGGAGCACCTACATTCACTGGAATCTCCCAACTTCCATTAAAGAAATTTGTTTCATAGATATCAAGTCCTCCCATTCCCTTATGTCCGTCTGAAGAGAAACAAAGAACAGAATCATTATATAAATATGGAAACAATTCGTTCCCATCCGTATTCACTTTCGCACCTAAGTTAATGGGGCTGCTCCATCTATCGCCCCCCTCCCAATTCACCATATACAAATCCGAACCACCATAACCCCAAGGCATATCCGAAGAAAATATCATAGACGTGCCTGAAGTATTTAAGGCGGGATGACCGATAGAATATTCATCGCTATTAAAAAACATGGGACCCTTTACGATCCACTCACCATCCTTTGCATCGGCGCGGAAAATTTTTAGCACATTTACGTTTTTACTGTTCTTCTCGGCACGGTTACTCACATAATTATTTCGAGTGAAATACACGGTTGAATAATCCTTCGTAAACACCACGGGGCCTTCATTAAACTTACCATTCACTTCTCCTCGCAAAGGCTCTGGTTCCATCCAATTGCCACGATCCGTTTTCTTAATATAGAACAAATCTAAAAACCGTTCTCCAGTTCCATCGGAAGTTGTTTTATTCAAACCCTTCTCCATTCGATCGGAAAGGAAAACAATCCCTTGTCGATAATATGCAGGACTGAAAAAATTATTGCTCGGAGTATTAAACTTCAACAAAGAAATAGTGTAAAGTGTAGTATCCTTATAAAATTCGGTAATACTATCACACGACTCCAACATGCGTTGAGCACGAAAATTGGTTTTATTAAAATCAATGTATACCAATAGATTTTTTTTCGCACCTTCATAATTTCCATTCCTCATCATGGCTTCTGCAATGAAGAGTCCCCACTCTACTTTTGGATTTGGAAGTTTCAAAGCACGTTGATACCAAAATTCAGTTTTCACCGGATTCCCCATTTGGCGATAGCAGTCAGCAATATTAATGATGGCATCACGATTCACTTTTCTGCCAAGCACATATTCATATTCCTTAGCGGCCGAAGCATAAGCAAACTGCTCATAATACTCGTTAGCTGTTCTCAAATGCACACTTACACAACCTTGAAGTGCGCAAACACATGCCAAAATAAAAAAATGATAGAAGACCTTAGTTTGTCTCATTAGAAGTAGCGCGGTGATTTCATTTTAGTAACTGCAAAGCCAAAATCATAACCAATCATGATTTCATGTGAACCTGAATTATAATTTCCCAACTCTCCAAGCGTATAATCATAAGAATACCCGAATCTGAATTTTCGGCTAATCTGATATTCCAGTAAAACTACAATTGCCTCTTGAGAACGATAAGATGCTCCGATCCAAAAAATATCATTGATCAACATATTTAAGTTTACATCAAACTGTACAGGAGCATTGGACTCGTAACGAACCAATGCAGAAGGTTTAAATTTAATTTCACCTTCTGTTTCTATCACTCCTCCTACTGTAGCAAAGAAGCGTCGTGATTGCTTGTGCACGGGAACGTTGGATTCAAGAGAGGCACTTTCATTTGGATTATAGCTTACTAGAAATGGAGCGGATAGTCCTGCATAAAATAATTCACGATAATAATAAGCACCTAACCCTGCATTGGGAAGAAGATTACTAAAGGTATTAAATTCAAAAACCTTATCTCCCGGATCCCAATAAGTAAGCTTCACCACTTCAGAACTAAAATTACTTACGCCGGCTTGTAATCCCATACTTAACTTGCCCATTCCCATAGGAAGATGATAAGAAAGCATCGAGTATAAATCCGTTTGTTTGGTCACTCCAATTTTATCTTGTTGCAACAACGCACCCAGCCCTAATTTCTTTTTCTTAAGCAAGCCATGCACCGAACCACTGTATGTTACGGGTGCTCCTTCCATACCCACCCATTGCTTTCGATAAAGCATGGTCGTACTTACGTATTCCTTACTTCCTGCATAAGCGGGATTTAACAACAAACCATTAAACATATAATGACTCATCAACGGGCTTTGCTGCCCATAAAGTTGGAAGCAAGCGAAGGATGCCATGCAAAATAAAATAACCTTCTTCATCGTCTTAAATCAAGATAAGAATTAAATATTCGATTGATGTACTTCGCTTTTACGATCACGAAATACGTACCATCCACTAAGGGTTCACCGTTGTCATTGATGCCAATCCAGTCGTTGCGATAATTTTTCTGAGAAAAGACTACCTGACCCCAACGGTTATAAATACTGATTTCGTTATCGGGATACTCTTCTAAACCTTTAATCACTAGGTAATCATTATTTCCGTCCGCATTAGGAGAGAAAGCAGTGGGTAATTCTATGCGAGGTAAACAATCTAATGTATCTTTTCGTGTGATGTTAATCACCACTGAGTCTCTACAGGAACCATTCACAACGGTCCAAAGGAATGTGTTGGGGCCATAGCTTAATCCCGTCACCAGAACAAATGCTTTGGAAGTATCCGTTACGATGGTACCTGGACTCAAGGCAGTCCAATATCCATAACCAAACTCAGGTCTAGTTGCACTTAGATTCACTTCGGACCCACAAACTTTACGATTGATGCCACCAATCGCTTGTATCGCTGTAGTGTTGGTGATGGTAATTTCATCAGTATTGGAACAAAGTCCATCTGTAACGGTCCAAGATAAAATGTTATCACCAATAGCTAAATTAGAAACTGTACTGGTAGATGAAGCCGAATCAGAAAATATAATAATGCTATCCGAAGAAACCACTTGCCAGAAGCCGATACCTATCACTGGATTATTACTCGCCAACGTGGCTAGGCTTTGACCACAAACAAATAAATCAGTTCCTGCATCCGCAATCAATTGTGGAGGTTGAGTAAGTGTATAGGTATTATTGGTAGTACAATTTCTAGAATCGGTGATGAAAACGGTATATAAGCTAGCAGAAATATTCAATAAGTTTTGAGTGATCGCACCATTACTCCAAACGAATGAATAAGGCGCTGTACCTCCTGTAACACTTAAGAATAATTCACCATCTGACAATCCAAAACAACTGATATTATAAGGCGGATTTTTCTGTGGAATCACTGCATTCACAACAAAATCGGAAGGTTCTGTTATGGTGATGGTATTGATGACTACACATCCTGCGGCATCGGTCACAGTAATCGTATATTGACCTGCGCTCAAGCCTCGAATGCTTGGCAATGTATCCGGCAAATTACTCCAAGAATAATGCAAAGGCAATGAAACACCTGTTGCAGTAACCGAGATGGATCCATCCGAACCTCCGAAACAAGAAACATTAACAGAATTTATACTTTGAATAAGTGGTCCTGTCAGGTTACTAATATTTGCAATAGAACTTGCGGTACATCCTTTAAAGTCGGTTACAGTGATTGTATAACTACCTGCAACCAAATTAAAAATAGAATCGGACACACTTGCGTTTGACCAAAGATAATTATAGCCAGGAATACCTCCACTAACTGCTACTGTTGCAAATCCATTAGCCTGTCCGCAAGCTGCATTCTGAATAATCGGAAAAGAAATTTGAATAGGATTAGGCTGACTTACGGTATACGTTTGTGTTGAAGTGCATCCTTTATCATCTGTCACTATAACGGTATACGTTCCTGCCGTTAATGAATCTACATCTTGAGTAGTTTGACTGGTATTAATCCATGTATACAAGTAAGGTGATACTCCACCTGTAACGTCCAAATCAATTTCACCATTATCTCCTCCATTGCAATCGACACTATCAATCGATTGCAATGCAATTACGGGAATTCCTGTATTAGTTATAGCAATGCTTGTATCAAAAGTACAGAATGCTGCATCGGTTACTGTGACGGTATAGGTTCCGGTATTAACCGATGAAATACTCGAAGAACCATTTCCATTTGACCATAAATAAGAATGATTGGGTGTACCTCCGGATGCCAATGCAGTAATTATTCCATTGTCTAAATTACAACTTGGCTCAGTCACAGTAAACACTACTTGAATCAATGCCGGTTGTGTGATGGTATCAATAAATGTAGTAATACAATTATTGTCATCCGTTACTGTGAGCGTATATATTCCGGAAGGAGCATTTGTTAAATCTTGATTTGTATTTCCATTGCTCCATAAATAATCAAAAGGAAAACTTCCAAATAATATATCGACATCAATACTACCATCACTGCTGGTAGGACACGTCACTGGTGTCATACTTATAAGGTTCACTACAGGACCATTTAGATTGTTAACAATAATGGTTTGTTGCAAAGTACAAAGATTAAAATCAGTAACGGTAACCGTATACGAACTAGCGGTAAGATTTTGAATCGAATCAATAGCAGCACCGGTTGACCATAAATACTGATAGGTTGGCGACCCGCCATTTACCACTACCAAAATAGAACCATTCGCGCTACCACAGCTTGCATCAACAACTGTGGGGACTAAAGTAAGTTGAGAAGGTTCATTCACAAAAACTCCTAATGTATCTTTACATCCGGCACTATCCGTAACAATAAGCGTATAGGTTCCAGAAATTACACCTGAAATATTTTGAGTAGTTTGACCCGATGACCATGCAAACGATAAAGAACCAGTGCCACCAGCGATATTCACAATAACAGCACCGGTGGATCCACCAAAGCAATCCACATTAATTACTTGATTCGCGGTTGCACTCGGAGCAGCCGCAGTAACTACATTGACAGAAGAGGTACTTGTACAAAGATTTTGATCAGTTGCCGTTACGGTATACGTTCCCACGGCGAGTAAAGAGATGGTAGATGTAGTAGCAGCAGTCGACCATAAATAACCTAAAGTTCCGGTACCACCACTTCCTAATACCGTGGCTGAACCATTTAATTGTCCACAGTATGAAGGAGTCGAAGTCAACTGCAGAGCAATTTGAGTGGGTTGTGATAAACTAAATGATTGCGTAGTTGAACAACCAAGTCCATCACTAACGGTTACTGTATACGTACCTGCTGTAAGCGAATCCGCTGTTAAGCCGGTATCCCCATTCGACCAAAGAATAACGTAAGGTGTTTGACCGGAGGTTATTGAAATGGTTAAGCTTCCATTACTTCCTCCAAAACAACTTGGCAATGTTTGATTTTGCAATTGGATAACAGGAGCACCTGAATTAGTAACATTGACTGAATCAATTATGGAGCAATTCAAACTATCTGTAATGGTAACCGAATAAGTTCCGGCTAACAAATTCGAAATGGTAGTAGTGGTAGCACCGGTTTCCCATAACAACGTGTAAGGCGAAACTCCACCGCTTGGTGTGACCGTTGCACTTCCGTTAGCTTGATTGCAAGTAGCTTGTTGTGTAGTAAAGGAAGCAACAATAATGGGATTTTGGTTGATGGTCGCTGTTAATTGAGCAGTGCATCCGCCCGAATCAGTAACCACTACGGTATAGATTCCTGCAGCTAAATTGAAACGATCTTCATTGGTATTTCCGTCGTTCCATAAAATCGCATACGGTATAGTTCCTCCAGTAATGGTTGTAAAAATTCTTCCGGTATTTGCACCAAAACAACTTACGTGTCGTAATGAATCCAACTGAATAGATGGTCCGGTAAGTGCGCCAATCGTGTATGTTAAAACAGTATCACATAAACTTGCATCGGTAATTGTAACTGTATAATTCCCGGGGACAACATTCGAAAGCGTATCACTGGTTACGCCTGTATTCCATAAGTAACTATATCCGGGACTTCCTCCACTTACGGTTACAACAATACGACCATTGGCAATTCCGCAAGATGCATTCGTGATTACTGATGAAACCGTAAATTCATTCGGCTCAAGAATTAAAAAATTAAGGGAATCAGAACACAAAGCACTATCCGTTACAATTACAGTATAATTACCTGCTATTAATCCGGAAACATCTTGAGTCGTACTTCCATTCGACCAGCTATAGGAATAAGGCAATGAACCACCTGCTACACTAATATCTAAACTTCCCGTAGCATCTCCATGACAAATTACATCGATTTGATTTACTAATGTGATAACAGGACCATTCGCTTGTGTAACCACAGCATTTCTTCGCCTCGTACAACCGTGAAAATCAGTAACAGTAATTGTGTATGTACCCGCAGAAAGATTGATAATAGTTTGTGTAGTTTGTCCATTACTCCAGAGAAAAGTATAAGGGCTTGTACCTCCACTTGGATTAACTGTTGCTTGACCATTCGCTTGTCCGCAGAAAGAAGGTTGTGTGGTTACTGGAGCTGCTAAAAACGCGGGCTGCGTAAGGGTAAATGAACTTGAAACGGTACACGATGCGCCATCAGAAATCGTCACTGTATAATTTCCATTCTTCAAAGTATCGATAGATGATGTAGTAGCACCATTAGACCATAAATAAGTTAATGGAGGAGTTCCTCCACTTGCAAAAACTGTTATTGCTCCACTGCTATCACCAAAACACAATAAATTGGTGACTTGAGAACTATCGATAACGGGAGCTAAAGATGCTGCAATTATTGTTGAAAAGCTTCTTGTGCAAAAATTAAAATCAGTTATCGTTACAGTATAAGTACCTGCTGCAATTGCAGAAATTGTTCGGGTTGTACTTCCATTTGACCATAAATAAGTGTAACCCGGTGTACCTCCCGTTGGATTTGCTCGAGAAGAACCATTGGATAGCCCACAGCTTGGATTCACATTGGTAAAAGTAGCTTGTAGTAATGTAGGTTGATTCACTGTAAAAGATCCGGACGTTGTACAAGAATTTTGATCTGTTACAGTTACGGTATATGTTCCGATGGCTATTGAACTAATATTTTGTGTAGTAGCGCCATTACTCCATAAGAACGTGTAAATAGGTGATCCTCCAATAACCGTTATAGAGATAGATCCATCGGCGCCACCATTGCACGAAACACTATCTACTAAAGAACTGCTTACTGTAGGTAAAGATCCTGATGTTACAACACCACTCGATTGACTTGTGCAACCGTTGGCGTCAGTAACGGTAACCGTATACGAATTTGCTGCTAGACCCGTAATTGATGTAGTGGTTGCACCGGTATTCCATAAATAGGTGGGTGTACCCGTTCCGCCGCCAGAAGAAACGGTAGCAGAACCATTGGCTAATCCGCAATTAGTAGGTGTGGTAGAAACGGAAGAGGTAATTGCAGCGGGTTGACCAACAACAACAGTCCTTTGACGCGTGCAAGAATTAAGATCTGTAATCGTTACGGTATAAGTGCCGGCAATTAATCCAGTGGGGTCTTGTGCTGTAGAACCATTATTCCAGAGATAAGTAAAGGTAGGCGTACCTCCAAGAACTGTCAAGTCGATGCTTCCCGTATTTCCCCCATTACATAAGGGCTGTGTAACGTTTGCACTTGAAGTAATTAAATTGGGTTCAGTTAAATTAAATGATGCCGTACCTGTGCATGAATTACCATCAGTAATCGTAACGGTATAGGTTCCGGCAACTACTCCTGAAAGATCTTGTGTCGTTGCCCCATTACTCCATACATAAGAATAAACCGCATTTCCTCCAGCAGGAGTTAAATCGATAGCACCATTGGTTCCGCCATTACAACTTGGTGACGACAATACTGCAGTACCTGTAACCTGAGCAGCTTGTGTAACGGTATAGCTAGCCGAAACACTACAACTGTTAACGTCAGTTACCGTCACAGTATAAACACCAGCTATTAAAGCTGAAACATCTTCACTACTGCTACCATTACTCCAAGAATAGGTAAAGGTTGGAGTTCCGCCGCTAATCGTAATATTGAGACTACCATTATTACCTCCAAAACAAGAGACGGGTGTATTCACTACATTACTGATGATAGGCGCATTGGTAGAAGTAACGATCGCATTCTGTATCACAGTACAACCGTTCGCATCACTAACGGTAACCGTATACGTTCCAGCAGGAATAGCAGTAATTGTTTGCGTGATGGCTCCTGTATTCCACAAAAAAGTATAAATTGGAGTTCCGCCACCAGGTGTTACCGTGGCGGAGCCGGTGCTTACTCCACAGCCCGATTGAGTGGTAGAAGTAGAGGCGGTTAGTGCGGTAGGTTGAGAAACAACAAAACTTTGTGAGCGGGTACAATTATTAAAGTCCGTAACGGTAACCGTATACGTTCCGGCAACTAATCCGATAGGATCTTGATTAGTTGCACCGTTACTCCACAAATAAGTGTAGGTAGGTGTACCTCCACTAACGGTGAGGTCTATACTACCTGTTGCATCACCATTGCATAATGCACTACTTGAAGTTGCAGATAAGGTAATGATAGTGGGTTGTGTTACCACAAATGAATTTGTATTTACACAAAAATTCTGATCGGTCACTGTAACTGTGTATGTGCCGGCAATTAAACCACTAATATCTTGAGAATTTAATCCGTTGCTCCATGCATATGTGTAGATAGGTGTTCCGCCTACTACCGTAATATCTAAACTTCCATTGCTACCTCCAAAACAAGAAACGGGTGTGTTGGTAACGATGGAAGATTGTGGCGAACCTGAATTTCCAATGACTACTGAAAAGGATCGAGTACAATTAGCTTGATCCGTTACGGTGACTGTATAAGTTCCAGCAGTTAATCCGGAAATTACTTGTGAAGAAGAACCTGTATTCCACAAATAAGTATATCCAGGAGTTCCGCCGCCTGCTATAACAGTTACGGATCCATTCGCTGCATTACAAGTTCCATTGACTGGAAAAAAAGTAGTGGTAATGATGGTTGCTTGCGAAACAATAGCACTGGTTGTTGCGGTGCAACTATTTGCATCTGTAACGGTAACAGTATAAGTTCCGGCAATTAATCCGCTGGGGTCTTCTCCGGTGAATCCATTACTCCAATTGTAAGTATAGCCCGCTGTTCCTCCTGTTACAGTTAAGTTGACAGATCCATTGTTTCCACCAAAACATGTAACTGATGTTGTTGTGGTAGAAAGTCCAATGGTAGCAGCAGGTTGAGTAACCGTTGCGGATGTTGTTGCCGTACAAAGATTAGCATCACTAACGGTAACCGTATACGTTCCAGCAATTAATCCACTCGGATCTTCTCCTGTAAATCCATTGCTCCAATTGTAAGTATAGCCCGCTGTTCCTCCTGACACCGTAAGGTTGATGGACCCATTGTTACCACCAAAGCAAGTGATCGAAGTTGTTGTAGTGGAAAGTCCAATAGCTGATGCAGGCTGAGTTATAATTGCAGATGTTGTTGCCGTGCAAAGATTGGCGTCGGTAACCGTAACGGTATACGTTCCCGCAATTAATCCTGAAGGATCTTCAGATGAGAATCCATTACTCCAATTGTAAATAAAACCTGCAGTTCCTCCGGTTACGGTAAGGTTGATGGATCCTGTATTACCACCAAAGCAAGCTACAGGAGTTGTTGATGTAGAAAGTCCGAGTGCAGCGGCAGGTTGTGTTATGATTGCTGATGTTGTTGCGGTGCAAAGATTGGCGTCGGCAACCGTAACGGTATACGTCCCCGCAATTAATCCTGAAGGATCTTCAGATGAGGATCCATTACTCCAATTGTAAATAAAACCTGCAGTTCCGCCGGTTACGGTAAGGTTGATGGATCCCGTGTTTCCACCAAAGCAAGCTACAGGAGTTGTAGTTGTAGAAAGTCCGAGAGCAGCGGCAGGTTGAGTTATGATTGCTGATGTTGTTGCGGTGCAAAGATTCGCATCGGTAACCGTAACGGTATACGTCCCCGCAATTAATCCTGTTGGATCTTCTCCTGTAAATCCATTGCTCCAATTATAAATATAGCCCGCAGTACCACCTGTAACAGTAAGGTTGATGGATCCTGTGTTTCCACCAAAGCAGGCTACTGGAGCTGTTGTAGTAGAAAGTCCAATAGCAGCGGCAGGTTGAGTAACTATTGCTGATGTAATTTCAGAACAAAGATTCGCATCACTAACGGTAACCGTATACG